>PWPY01000087.1 GCA_003558575.1 Desulfonatronovibrio sp. | reverse complement strand
CTTTGATTTTAAATTCATTTTTACTCATTGTTACTCTCCTTTAAAGATTTTCTTTATGCAATGGACGCTATTGCTTCTATCAGAAGCTGATTGTTAAGATATGGCTTTTGTTCCTTTATGGTCAAGGGCATATGTAGAACTTCAACCCCATTTTTTTTGATTTTTTCAATATTTACCCCTCCCTGATACAGTGAGTGGTCATTATCTAAGAGAACAAGATCAAGTAATTTGGAGGTGGGCTCATTTTTTAAGCAGCTTTTCTTCAAGTAATTCAGTAGAATCTCTACCCTTTGATCCAAAGATGTTCCTGTCTCTTCAGGGTCAAATCCTGTGTTGGGGATGTATATCTTTGGACATAAATTCCCGGCAATGGATGCCCCAACTCCCTGGGGAAGAATATTGGCTATAATGCTTGAATAAAAACTGCCCATGGGATAACAGATAAGCTCGGCATTTTGAATCAATCTTTTTATTTTATTTTTTATCCCAATATTATATGGTACAGGATTATCTAAACTTTTACTTAGAAAAATTTCATGGACCCTGGACTGGATAGGACTGGTTTCCTTGCCTGTAAGCATGTGCTGGCCTTTAATCAGACTTTTATCATCCAATCTTGCGATTAGGTGAAGGGAGTTATTGACCACAGGCCTTACAGTACCACGGACTTCAGCCAGCTTGGAAAAAATGAAGATCACTGGATCAATATGTCGGTCATTGGCAAAATAGCCCGAAGCAAGGATAAGGTTGCCGATGCTTGCTCCTTGAAGGTCAAAATCAGAGGGCATTTTTTTTATAAAGAAGCTCAGATGATTGCGGATGATCTGACGCATGGGATCGTGTACTTTTTTTATCAGGGAATGTTTACCCCTGGCCATGGAGTCAAGTTTTTTCAGAAGAATGTTACTTTCCTGATCCTTGGGCAGTCGATAGGCAAAAAGCTTGCGAATTTCAGGATTGCCTTTGACGCTCTGGTCGGCCAGGGCCATGAGTCTGCTTCTCATGTCCCCCACAGCAGGCATATTAAATGCGTGACGCAGTTTGGCGGAACTGCCGCCAGAGTCAAAAGGGGTGACAATATGGATGGAATTGTGGGTATATTTTACAATGGCCTTACTTAGTGGATTAAGGGCAGTACCACCGCTGAAGAAAAGTATCCCAGGGCCTAATTCTGGAGATTTGGCGTACCTGCTGAGTCTAAGCTGGTCAGGTATGTTCACACCTCGTGGTAGTTTGATTTTTTGTATGGGCATATAACACTGTCTAAGGTATGTGCAGTCAAGGCTCAAGGTCATTGATTACATAATCAGCATAAAGACTGGCTGCATCAATGTTGCAGGCATTGATAAGCCCCCTGAACCCGCCAAAGGCTGAAACTTCAAATATCATTGGGCCGTCTTCAGTTTCAACCACGTCCACGCAGGTAAAATCAAGTTCAAAAAGGTCCTGGGCTCTCCGGGCCAGATCGATGATTTTATCAGAAGGCTGGAAAGGCTGGTATTTGCCTCCACTTGAAGTGCAGGTATTCCATGATGTTCCCTGGCATCTGGCATAAGTGCCAATATATTTCCCTCCCAGAAAGGCTACGCCAAGATCTTTACCAGGAATATTGATCATTTTTTGAATATACATGGTAGTATTTCCTGACTCCTTAAACTCCTCAATATTTGAACGACAATATTTTCCGTCTTCTATTACCTGCATACCTCTGGCCTTGCTTGAATAAAGTGGCTTTAGAATAGCCTTGCCAAAACGTTTAACCGCATGGACCGCCTGATCTATATCTTCAGTAATGATGGTTGGCGGCATGGGGATATCGCCTTTCTGCAGGGTTACAGTACAGCTTAACCTGTTAACAGCGGCCATTATCCGCTGAGGACGCGAATAAACCGGTATTCCGATTTTACAGAAAAAACGTAAAATTTCCAGCCTGTTGAACATGTCAGGAGAATAAACTGGTCCAATTTTTTTAATAACTAAGGCGTCTAAGGAAGCCAGATCAATATCTCCATGAAAAAGGGTCCTGTTGTCAAAGTCCATGGTCACCTTTGATATTTCAACAACACAGCGAAACCCTGTCTTATTTTCAATGGCATCAGCCAGTTTTTCAGTGGACCAGCTGCCTGGATTGCCAATGACTGCTATTTTAAAATCTTTCATATAACTTCCTGTTAAGAATTTCAGGTTGGTAAAGATCAAAAAATTGTATATCTGAACACATCTGTTGGAAAGTCAAAATCTTCCCAGGGTTTGCCGTTATGAGCGATTATTTTTTCTGCCAGGTAGACAGATCGTTGATACATACTTCCTGCAAATTCCCTGTTCAGCTCAAATCTGGTTGAAGTAAAAAAAGACCTGATAAGTCCCAGAGCCAGCCTGGCCTCGAAGAGGTTATCCCCGGTTTCTTCGGCAAATGCCCGGGCAAAATTATAAAAATCATTGTTGAGTCTGTTTATGTTGGCCCTGAATTGAGGTTCAAAGTTAGGCTGGCGAAAATTGGAAACAAGAAATACAGAAATATCCTGAACATAGTCGCTATAACAGGACCTGTGCAAATCAATAAAATATATCTGCTGATCTTTCTGGTTGCAGATGATGTTGTTGGAATTGAAATCTCCATGAATAAACACAGAAAAAGGGGCATTTATCTCCTTTTCAATATCAGTGAGCAGTTCAATCACCGAGTTGAGGGACGGACACAGGAGTGAACCTATTCTTGTTTCTGAAAAATTAAATTCAGGATGAATCATGAGCACATCATCCACCCTGGCTTGAAGCTGAGAAATGAATCTGGCATTTACCGGTTCTTTGCGGATTGTTTTTTCCCAAACCAGACTTAAGGTTTCTTTGAGCAGAAACAGGGCGTTTTCCTGTATCTCCCTGTCTTCAAGAATCAGAGTTTCCTGGAAGGAACAGCCCTGCAGAAATTCCAGAAGCATTGAAGCATTGCCTTTAGTCTGGTTATAGCTGTATATTTTGGGTACAAGGCTTGGAAAAATCTCACGCCAGATTTCAATGTTTTCCTTTTCCTTAGCAATCTTTTTAAGTTTGCCTTCTTTAAATATTACCCCCTGTCCTCCTCTTTTGCCTGGGTCCAGAATTTTCCCAATGCGACAACCTGAGCGGGATTCCCATATGGATTCAAAATCAACTTCGTCAATGGGGATATCATTATTCAGAGAATCAAGGCTTTCTTTGAGGGCTTGATATTGATGAATTTTCAGCTTTTCACCAAAAACTGAGAATATAATGGCTTCACCAATATTGAGCAGGGAATCACCCATTCTTTCCAGATACCTGAATATAAAAAGACATGTTACCAGATCATGTTTGTTTTTATCATAATCCAGCTCTTCAATAATTATGTCAAAACTGGCCTTATAGAGTTTATCAATTATAAATTCAGCTTTGGAAATTTCTAAGGCCAGGTTCAAGTTGCGTTCAAAAAGAGCAGGAACAATTTTTTCAAGAGAGATGAGCATATGTTTAAAGAATTGATGGTACTTGTAATCTTTAATAATGTTGACATCAACAAGATAGCTCAATTGTCCCACTATATTGACCGCATAGTCACTTATTCTTTCAAGGTTGTTGCTGATAATGTTTACAGCGCGGATGAAATCAACTCTTTTTTTATGAAGGGTCTCAACACCGTGAATTCTTGAAAAGCAGATGTTTTCAATGACTGACTTGTAATTATCAATGTGGTCATCCCTGGACTTGACCTTATCAACCAGTTCAGATTCAGGCTCATCAATTATTTTCTGGGTATTTTCCAGCTGTCTTGTTACTTCCAGAGTCATGAAATGGATTTTTTCTTCCAGGTCCTTGAAGTACTGCATTATTCTTCCTGAGGCTGTTCAGAATTTTCAAAAGTAGAGCTGTCCTGAGGATTATCAT
>PWPY01000217.1 GCA_003558575.1 Desulfonatronovibrio sp. | reverse complement strand
GATTTTCACGGCTCAGTCAAGCCTCACATCAAGCTTGGCAAGGGCAGAGGAAAGCTCAGTATACCCTATTCCATTGTGGAAACCATGAAGAAATCAAGGGCGGAGCAGGGGCTTTGGACTTAAGTTCACACCTTCCTGAACTGCTTTGCCCGGCTGGAAACAAAGAGCGCCTCAAAACCGCCCTGACTTATGGAGCTGACGCAGTATATCTTGGCGGAACAGAACTTAACCTCAGATCCAAGGCCAGGGGGTTCAGCTACGAAGACCTGATCTGGGCTAAGGGACAGGCAAAACATTACAACGCCAAAATATATTTCTGTTTAAACGCCCTGCCCCTTGAAAAAGATATCCCCTCAGTAAAACATCAATTAGAAATGGTTTCTGAACTGAAACCTGACGCTTTGATAATTGCAGATCCAGGCGTAATTAGTCTCGCCCGAAAAATTGTCCCCAATATTGAACTTCACCTGAGCACCCAGGCCAATACCTGCAACAGCTATTCTGTTAATTTCTGGAAAGACCAGGGAATCAAGAGAGTTAATCTGTCCAGAGAACTTGGGATAAAAGATATCAGGGCCATCAGATCTGAGGCTCATGAAATTGAACTGGAAATGTTTGTGCACGGAGCAATGTGCATGGCCATTTCAGGTAGATGCTTCTTAAGCGCTCATCTTAATCAAAGATCCGCCAACCAGGGTCTTTGTGCCCATCCCTGCAGATATGAATACAAAGAATTCCGTATGGATCTTGAGGAAAAAACCAGACCTGGATATCCCGCCTGGACCCTGGAACAGGAAGGTGGATATTCCAAGATCTTCAGTGCTGAAGATCTTTGTCTTGTAAAATACATTCCATGGCTCATCAAAAATAATATCAACTCCCTGAAAATAGAGGGCAGGACCAAAAGCGAATCTTACCTGGCCCTGGTCACTGATGTTTACCGTACTGCACTGAATGACTTAATCCACAACAGGTTCCAGCCCAAAAAATATCTGCAGGAGCTTGCCCTGATCAGTCTAAGGCCCATGGGCTCTGGATTTTTTCTCAAAAATAAGATTTTCTTTACAGATAAGCAGACAGGTCCTGCAAGAAACAAAAAGATTCTTGCTAAAATCGTTAAACAACTTGACAACGATAAATGGCTGTTACAAGTCAAAGAAAAATGGCAGGACTCTCTTAATGTTGAACTGATCCTTCCAGGCCTTGAGCGCCCGACAGTCTGGTCTGAAGATTATTCCTTAGAAAACGAATCAGGCCTGAAAACAGACATTGTTCATTCAGGTATGAATGCTTTTGTCCGTACTGATAATACGAATCTCCGGGAAAATATCTTTATCCGGATGAACTAAGCCCCATACTCCCCTCAGTTGATAAAAAAACTTACCTTCTGCTTTATGCATCCCTTTGACATGTAATATTATGAATCATATATTTTGTTGTCCAAGTCAGCCGTATACACCTTTAAGACAACTGTCAGGAACATTGAACTCGGGAACAGAGCCGTTGAACTTGAATCAGTCACCAAATCATGTGACCAGATAGACGAGGGAATGTTGAAAACAGATATCAAGAGATAAAGCAAAGGAGGACATTTCATACTTATGGACACTGCAAGCAAAATAACTGTTATTTTTTTAATGATATGCGTATGGTGGGGAGGAGACATTATGATTGCTGACCAAGCTCATTCCGGAAAAAACATAAACTTACCTGAACCAGTCAGGGATAGCTCAATGTCTGTGGAAAAGGCATTGGATACAAGAAGATCCACAAGAAATTTCAGTCAGGACCATTTGACCTTGGAACATGTGGGACAAATGCTCTGGGCAGCCCAGGGCATTACTGAAACACGCAGAAACTTCAGAACAGCCCCGTCAGCAGGTGCAACTTTCCCGCTGGATATTTATCTTGTTTCCGGAGATGTAGAAGGTCTAAAGGCAGGGGTTTACAGATATGTTCCCAAATCTCATTCCATATCCAAAACCATGGATGAAGACAGACGCGATGACCTGCATTCTTCAGCACTTGGTCAGGGAGCAGTCAGACAGGCGCCGGCATCCATAATCATTGCTGCAGAATTTGAAAAGACTGTCAGAGTCTATGGCCAGCGCGGACGCCAATATGTATACATGGAGGTTGGCCATGCAGGTCAGAACATTCATCTCCAGGCAGAGGCCTTGGGTCTGGGAACAGTGGTTATTGGTGCGTTTGACGAAAAAGGTGTCAGCAGGGTTCTTGATTTACCGAGAGAAATTGTTCCTTTATATATAATGCCTTTTGGTAAACCGCGCTAAAGACTTTGTTGAAAGATAATCAGCCCCGAAAAAAGGTTTCGGGGCTGATTATCGCTTACTTATTAGGTTCGAAATCTCAGGTAGTCTTTTTGACAAAATCATCTACAGGCAAGGCTGGCAGGCTAAGCAGCTGCACAGAACCTCTGGATCCCAGCTCAACTGACATCTTCATGATAGTCTCATTGTCAGGGGCTTCAACTATGTTCACAAAGTCATACTCTCCCATAACCGCAAACTGCTGTTGAACCTTTACGCCCATGTCTTCAAGCTCTTTATTGACCTCCATGACCCGTTCAGGCTTTTTTTTAAGGGTTTTTCTTCCTTCATCTGTCAATTTGCTCAAGATTACATAGTGTGCCATTTGATCCTCCCTTGTTACAGGTTGACAAAAATTTTGCCATGATACCTGGCTGGAAAAATTATTCCGGCCAGGTCTTACAATGTTTTGTTCTCTCGCCCGGTTGATCAAGTCTGAAACTCAGCAGCACCCCAGAAAAAATCGACTGTAATGCCCTCTGAAAACAACTGAGTACCATCGATGAAAGGCTGGCAACAGTGCAGTGCAGCTTATGATGACAGGATCAAAAAACTAATATTTAAGGGTCCTTTTGATTAGTCAAACCACAGATCATACTCCCTATTACCTGGCCAGTTTTCTGTACCTTATCCTTCTGGGAATATCTGCCTCTTTACCAAGCCTTTTTCTTCTGTCCTGCTCATACTCAGTAAAGTTTCCATCAAAAAACACAACCCGGCTGTCACCCTCAAAAGCCATTATATGGGTAGATATACGGTCAAGAAACCAGCGATCATGGCTGATTACCAGAACGCATCCAGCAAAATTCAAAAGGCCTTCTTCCAAGGCGCGCATGGTGTTTACATCAAGATCGTTGGTAGGTTCATCCAAAAGAAGAACATTTGCTTCTTCCTTTAACATTCTGGCCAGCTGAACCCTGTTTCTTTCACCACCAGACAACACCCCGACTTTTTTCTGCTGATCCCCGCCTGTTATGTTAAATCGTCCGAGATATGCCCTGGCATTTATTTCCCGGCCACCCATTTTGATCATATCGTGACCATCACTGATCATCTCAAATACGGTTTTATCAGCTTCCAGGTCATCTCTATGCTGATCAACATGGGCCAATTTCACAGATTCGCCCACATCTATACTGCCTGCGTCAGGTTTTTCTGCTCCGGTTATCATGCGGAAAAGCGTAGTTTTGCCTGCTCCGTTGGGTCCGATAATCCCCACAATGGCCCCTGGTGGAATTATAAAATCAAGCTCACTCATAAGAAGACGATCTTCAAAGGCCTTGGTCAATTTACTGGCTTCAATAACCTTCTGGCCAAGCCTTGGTCCAGGTGGAATAAAGATCTCCAGGTCCTTTTGCTGTTTTTGAAAATCCTGAGACAGCATCTGCTCATAAGACCCAATCCTGGCCTTGCTTTTGGCATGTCTGCCTCTTGGAGACATGCGTATCCATTCAAGTTCCCTCTCCAATGTTTTCTGGCGATCACTTTCACTCTTTTCTTCTCTGCGAAGTCTCTCTTTTTTCTGATCAAGCCAGGAGGAATAATTACCTTTCCAGGGGATTCCGCGTCCCCGGTCCAGCTC
>PWPY01000156.1 GCA_003558575.1 Desulfonatronovibrio sp. | reverse complement strand
TGACAGAATCTTCTTCTTTATTATCACGCCTGACTATCGCCTTAACACGGAGCAGCAACTCTCTGATACTAAAAGGCTTGACCACATAATCATCTGCACCCAGCTCAAAACCAACAATTCTATCCACCTCTTCACCCTTGGCTGTAACCATAATAACTCGAATATCCTTGAGCCTGGTACTGCTCTTGAGTCTTCTGCAGACCTCAAGGCCATCCATATGAGGGAGCATCAGGTCAAGAAGTATTACTTGAGGCATTTCTTCCTGGGCAATCCGCAAACCATCATACCCATTGTCGGTTAAAAAAACCTTGTATCCAGCGGCTTCCAGATTCAAAAGCAACAGGTTTTGAATATCCTCTTCGTCTTCAATGACCAGAACTTTGATTTTCTGCATAATAATCTTCCTGAAATTGAAAAATCCCGGGCAAGGATCTTGTTACGGATAATTATAAATTGGTATACATACACTGGACATGTTACATTATGGTCACAGGTCCTTAAAATTATGGTTACAGTAATTTTTTATTTTTTCAAAGAAAATAAAAAAGCTTCAATCATTGTAATAATTGAAGCTTTTCGAAATCTCTGTAAAAATATGATCAACCTCCATCATCCCGCTGCAGCCCTTACCTGATGAATATCAGTAATTCCCTGGAAAAGCTTTATTAGCCCATCCTGTTTTAAAGACAACATTCCTTCATGTATGGCCTGCTCTCTCAATTCTTCTGTAGGTTTTTTAAATTTAATCATTTTTTTTATACCCTCGCTATTCAGCATCAACTCATGTATACCAATACGCCCTCTATAGCCACCAATACATTTTCTACATCCCCTGGCTCTGTACAAAACTGGTTTTTTATCAGAATCAGACTCAAAAAGAGACTTAAAACCTTGGCCATATTCAAGCTCAAGCTCTTCAATTTCCTTTTTTGCCGGGGAGTAAGGCTCCTTGCAGTGACTACAAAGGGTCTTGATCAGGCGCTGCCCCAGAACTCCAAGCAGGGAATCTGCAAAGTTAAAAGGATCAAGCCCCATATCAAGCAACCTGGTTACCGTTTCAGGAGCGGTATTAGTGTGGAGAGTACTGAGGACAATATGACCTGTCAGTGAAGCTTCAATCCCTATGTGTGCTGTTTCTTTATCCCTCATTTCCCCGATCATTATCACATCAGGATCAGCCCTTAAAAAAGACCTGAGCACAGATGCGAAAGTGAGGCCAATCTTGGGTTTTACTTGAACCTGCCTTAAGCCATCCTGGCTTATTTCCACAGGATCTTCTGCTGTCCATATTTTTTTATCTGGGGTATTTAGGTAACTGACAGCTGAATGGAGGGTCGTTGTCTTTCCAGATCCTGTAGGCCCAACAACAAGAATAAGTCCATAAGGCTTGTGAATAAGTTTCTGAAAGTCGTCCATATTTCTCTGACTCAGTCCCAGTTCCTGCAGGGGCATGGGTTTTCCTGAAGCCAGAATCCTCATAACTACATCTTCCTGGTTTTCCATTGTGGGTATTGTGGCTACCCTGAATTCCAGAATTTTGTTAATTTCAGACAATTTAATTTTTACCTTTCCATCCTGGGGAAGCCTTCGTTCCGCAATGTCAAGATTAGACATGATCTTAATTCTGGAAATCAATGGCCGGGCTAAGCCCAGACGCAACTTTCTAAATTCATGGCAGGTTCCATCAATACGCAGACGAATAAGACAATGCCTTGATCGAACATTAGGTTCGATGTGGATATCAGAAGCATGCTTCCTCCATGCTTCAAGAAGAAGAGCATTAACTAATCTGACAACCTCACTGTCATGCTCAGAAGGTTCTCCATCCTCAAGGTATTCATCTTTTGGCCCACCCTCATCAATATCAATATCCTCGGAAAGAGAAGATATCTCCTGCTCAGATTTAAATTGGTGCTGGAAATGATCTATAAAGAGTTCAATATCTCTGGAAATGGCAACCTGGGGAATAATCTGACTTGTTCCAAAAATAAACCTGATTTCATCAAGACGACCTAAATCAAAAGGGTTATTTATAAGAACAACAATATTTTTCCCTTCTTTTCTTAGTGGGACCCAGCCGTATTTTTTTAAAAAAAGCGGATCAAGATTTTTAAACTCATACAGTTCAAAGGATGCCTCAATGGATGGATCAAAAGAGACAAAGTCTGTTTCGTAGTAAACTGAAAGGGATTCACCAAGTTTCTGTTTATCTATTTGAAAATCATCTAAAAGGACTTCATCCATCATTCGAGCATCTTTCTTAGCTATAGTCATAGCTCTTTCCAGATCAGCCCTGCTTATTAAGCCGGAATCCAAAAGATAGCCATATCTGTTGTTGGGCTTTTTATAGTTTGATGCCTTACTTACGGGCATATAAAGCTCCATCAAAAAAGCCCCGCCGAAGCAGGGCATCAAAGTAAGTTTTTTTCACTAATTATTTGTTCAGCCAGTCCATCATTTTTCTGAGATTATTCCCTACCTCTTCAATCTGATGCTTGTGAGTCTTCCTCCGCATGGCTTTGAATCCGGGAGTTCCTGCCTTGTTTTCCAGGATCCATTCTCTGGCAAAAGTACCATCCTGAATTTCCTCAAGGACTTTTTTCATTTCCTTTTTGACCTTAGGTGAAACAACCCTTTTTCCCCTGGTATAATCACCATACTCTGCTGTATCACTGATGGAATAGTGCATTTTGGAAAAACCACCTTCATACAGCAGATCAACTATCAGCTTAAGTTCATGCATGCATTCAAAATATGCAACTTCCGGCTGATATCCAGCTTCAACAAGGGTTTCAAAACCAGAACGAATAAGTTCACTTACCCCTCCACAAAGAACTGCCTGTTCACCGAAAAGATCTGTCTCTGTTTCTTCTTCAAAGGTGGTTTCAATAACTCCAGATCTGGTTGAGCCTATTCCTCTGGCGTAAGCCAGTGCATATTCCATAGCTTTTTTAGAATGATCCTGATGAACAGCCACCAGAGCAGGTACCGCTCCACCTCTGGCATATTCCCTGCGTACTAAGTGACCTGGCCCTTTGGGAGCGACCATTACCACATCAATATCCTTTGGAGGAACGATCTGATTAAAATGGATATTAAACCCGTGACTGAACACTAAAACCTTATTGGCAGTAAGGTTAGGCAGCACTTCTTTTTCAAAAACTTCAGGCTGGTACTGATCCTGGACAAGAATCTGAATCATATCCGCTTTCATGGCAGCATCAGCAGCTGAAACCGGCTCAAAACCGTCTGCCCTTGCCTGTCTCCAGTTGTCTCCGCCAGGTCTCTGTCCCACCACCACATTAAGCCCTGAATCTCTCAGGTTTTGGGCATGGGCGTGCCCCTGACTTCCGTATCCGATAATTGCTATGGTCTTATCCTTAAGGATGGAAAGATCAGCATCCTGCTCGTAGTAAACCTTCATTACTTCTCCCTGATAATTGTTTTAAAACTGCATGCTCCTGCGCATGGCAACAGTTCCTGTCCTTGCAAATTCCTTTATTCCGAAACGTTGAAGCAGATTGACAATAGCCTTTATTTTGCCCTGATCACCAGTGACCTCAAGTGTCAGTTCATCAGAGCTCACATCGACAACCTTACACCTGAATATATCTGCAACCCTGAGGATTTCAGCCCGTTTGGAATCTTCATCATTTACCTTAATGAGAACCATTTCCCTTTCCACAGACTTGAGATCAGTCAGGTCAACAACTTTTATAACAGTAACTACTTTGCGCAGCTGCTTTACTATCTGCTCAATAATCTGCTCGTCACCATAAGTGGTTATGGTCATCAGAGAAACATCCTTTTCCAGAGTGGGACCAACATTCAGTGTATCAATATTAAATCCTCGACCACTGAAAAGTCCTGCTACTCTGGAAAGCACGCCTGGCTCGTTTTCCACTAATACTGATA
>PWPY01000214.1 GCA_003558575.1 Desulfonatronovibrio sp. | reverse complement strand
TATTTTGATCTTATTCAGGGAACATATCTGGCAAGGGAAACACGGAATTATGTACCTAAATTTCTTGCTATTTTAAAGATTGTACATAACCTTGAGGAACTGGGGTTTGATCCCATTAACTGGGATGCAGCACCAGATCTGAAGGAACTTGCGATTCAGCCAGGAACTGATCTCCTGGCCCTTGCCTCAACCTGCAATCTTTCCTGGGATGAATTTAAACAGCTTAATCCGGCTTTTAGAAGGCAGGTCAGTCCATCTGACGCCAAGGTAAATATTGTGCTTCCTTCAGAATCTTATGAGGTGGCCAGGAATTTCTTAGAGAGCCCTGATTCAAGGCAATATGCAGGTTATCAAAGATACCAGGTAAGAAGAGGTGATTCCTGGTGGAGAATTTCAAACAGGTTTGGAGTGCCCGTAAATGTTCTGAAAGCTGTGAATAATACCAACTCCAATCTCTTAAGAACCGGGCAATATGTAATTGTCCCGGCCAGTGGTTCAGCAGGACACGCTGTTGCTTCAGCCACAACCCAGGAATATGCCCAGCAAAGAGCTACCTACACCGTCCAGAGAGGAGATACCCTTTCCCAGATTGCAAATGCCTATAATGTGAATCTCAATACTCTCATGGCATCTAATGGAATAAGCAACCCTCGCTCGCTCAAGGCTGGCCAAAGGCTTTATATTCCTGGTCGTACCCAGGCTTCAGAAAGTCAAGGCCGTCAGGTCAATTATCAGGTGAGACGTGGAGACACGTTGTGGAGTATTGCCAGACGTTTTGGAGTCCAGGCAACTGATCTGCAGAGATGGAATGATATTTCAGCTAACCAGATTATCAGGCCTGGTGACAGGCTGCGAGTTTATGTCAGGTAGTTGACAAAGGATCTTGCAAAGTAAAAAGGGCGCAACCTTGAGGTTGCGCCCTTTTTTTATGAATATTTTACAGTCTCTTCTGGCTCAAACGTACAGAGTCGGGTAAAGGCTTAGAACAATATTAGCAGCCCCCAATTGTTGCGTCGCTGCAAAATCCGGCACCCACTTAGATGTCAGTAAAAACTTATGCGGGGGTGATATATTTTTTCGTAACTGTTCAGCACATTGCTATATGGCTATTAAAATACTCTGGATTCCGGCTTTCGCCGGAATGACGGAAAAGGGCAAGGGTCTTATTTAACCGTCACCCCGGTCCCGGATCGAGTCCGGGATGACGGATCCGGGGTCCAGGCCTTCTTATTCGATTTTGCTGAACAGTTACATTTTTTCTTGATGTGATTATATTGCTTACAGCCAGCTGAACCAGTCCCTCCAGGATCCCTGGTCCTCATGTCTTTTCTGTTTTGAATTGTCCTTTTGGAATTTATAATAGCTGACCTTGGATCTTTGTCTGGCATACTCTGTGATTTCGGGAAGGTCCTGAAAATTATCCACCACATATCTATACCTGTGCCAGGCTGGTCCATATCTATTGGTTCGCCAGTAAAAATCAGCAACAAAAAGTTCATGTTCAGCCATTCGTTTTCTGGACTCAACAATATAAAATGTCGCATGTTCAGCGTATTCTGAATCAGGGAAAGATTCTTTGACAAGGTGAAAGTATTCCAGGGCCTCCACCATATTAGTCTGAGGTCTGTCTATGGTTTTGAATTTGCTGTAGTTGGCCAGTCCGGTCCTGAACATTGTATATGGAACAAGCTCATGTCTTGGATTTAACTCCAGAAATTCTCGGTATGTATTTATTGCTGCTGTGTAATTGCCTGATTTAAAGTATGAATCTCCAAGGGCAACTTCAGCTACTGGAGTGTGTGGACTGAAAGGGTATCTGTCTTTAAGTTCGGAAAAATACCTAATGGCCTGTCTGTACCTTTCTTCTTCCAAAGCAGATGATCCAGCCTGGGCTAATTCCCAGGGAGTATCTTCCAGAGGACGAGGTCCGCGATCAAAATAGGTACAGCCAGAAGCAGATATAACAATGGATATCAAGCAGATAAAAAAAACATGTTTTGTTGAAAGCATATTAATGAGGTTGGGATTTCTCCCTGTTTGTTATTGATGGGTTCAGCTATTTTGTTCCAGGTAAAACTGGGCACTATATGCTGCAGTCGCCCCGTCTCCCACGGCTGTTGAGACCTGGCGGCAATGTTTTGATCTAATATCACCAGCTGCAAAAATGCCAGGCACGTTGGTCATCATTTCAGGGTCAGTCTTAATAAAGCCAAGAGAGTCAGTTTCCATTTCCTTTGGATAAAAGCCTCCAGCCGGATTGAGGCCAATGAATACAAATGCTCCGTTGACATTGAGAAAAGATTCATCCTGAGTCTTGACATTTTTGAGGCTTATGCCTTCAAGGTCGGTGTCTCCTTTAAATTCAGTGGCAATGGTATCGTAAAGGACTTCAATTTTGGGATTATTAAGAACTTTATCCTGATAAACTTTAGCTCCGCGAAAGGCGTCTCTTCGGTGGATCAGATATATTTTTCTAACCAGTTTTGACAGGTAAAGGGACTCTTCAAGGGCAGTATCTCCGCCTCCAATGCAGGCAACATCCTGATTTCTGAAAAAATTACCGTCGCAGAGAGCGCAATAGGATACACCGCGTCCCATGAGTCGGTCTTCTCCGGGGATGCCCAGATGTTTCCATTTTGCTCCGGTACAGATGATTACTGTTTTGGCGGTGACTTCTCTTTCTGACAGCTTTACTTTGTGCGTAGAAGGATGTGCTTCTATTCCCACTACCTCATCTCTGATTTTATCAAAATCAAAAGGATCCAGGTGGGCAGTAAGTTTGTCTATAAGTTCGTATCCCTTTATTCCTTCGGGAAAGCCTGGATAGTTTTCAATGTCTTCAGTCATTAATACTTGACCGCCTGGGGCAAGCTTCTCTACCCAGCCAATATTTATCCCGGCCCGCAAAAGATAAAGGGCGGCCGTAATTCCTGCTGGTCCGCCCCCGATAATTAAGGATTCATAGTCTTTCATTGTAACTATAAGGCTTTGTCTGAAATCATCTGCTTCAGGTTGGCCTTGGAGACAGCGCCTGTTACCTGTTCCAGAACTTCGCCCCCTTTGAAAAGAATCAGTGTGGGAATGGCTCTAATACCAAACTTGCCAGGCGTATTAGGGTTTTCATCAACGTTCATTTTCATGACTTTAACCTGGCCTGTATATTCCTGAGCCAGTTCTTCAACGACCGGTGCTATTGCTCTGCATGGTCCGCACCAGGGTGCCCAGAAGTCTACCAGAACGGGCAGGTCGCATTTCAGAACTTCTGCTTCAAAAGTATTGTCTGTAACTTGGTTAGCCATTGTCGTCTCCTTTTACATGGAAGTTATAATATTCATTCTTAATGTTTCTGCCAGTTAATATTAAGGTAATTGAGAAAAAAATGTCAACCCTTATCAGGCTTAAGAAAATCCCATAGCTGCTGCATCGGTGCAAAAAACAAAGTCTGTTATGGATATCTAAGTACTCAGAGTGCTTAGATATTTTTCTTAGCATTATTTTGCATCTTTCTTTGTGTGCTTCAATTCAATCATATTTCAAAAGCATAGAGCATTAAATATTGTAAGGTATGGACCTTATTGTTGAAGTGTACTGCAGATTTGTCTTTATAGTTTGGACTTTTTAGACGCACAATGCAAGCATGATTTCCATGTCTTTATAATTGAGTACAGTGCAGCTTGACCTTTTGAGTGTTTGTGCCGTATAGAATGACTGTCAGCAACTGATGGAAGGACCTGGGTAAGGTGTAGCCATTTGTTCAGGAAAAGTTCAGATCCGGATGTATATCAGGTTCTGAACTTTTTACGTATAAAACAATATTAAGGATGGTATTTTATTATGAGTAGTATTCCCATTTCTGTTGAAGGTTTCGCAAGAGTGAAACAGGAATTGGAAAAGCTTGAGGCCAAAAGACCTGAAATTATC
>PWPY01000027.1 GCA_003558575.1 Desulfonatronovibrio sp. | reverse complement strand
GTTTCCATAGTCCAGGGCTGTGAGTGCCACCAGTCTGAAATCATTTCTTTTAAAATCAAGGATCTTTGATTCCAGCTCCTTAGGGTCTATTAAAACGGTATTTTCCAACATTATTTTTCTTCCTGGTTCAATTTGAATTTCTGGACTGCCTCTAATGCTCCGTCAATAATGGATTCCGGCTTTGGTGGACAGCCCGGTACATAGATATCCACGGGTATGACTTTGTCTGCACCGCCAAGAACATTATAACAGTCCTTGAAGATTCCCCCGCTGTTGGCACATGAGCCAATGCTTACAACAACCTTGGGCGAGGACATCTGGTCATAGATATTTTCGAGCACATATCTGTTGCGATGGTTTACAGTGCCTGTAACCAAAAGGATGTCAGCGTGTTTGGGGTTGCCTGCGTTAATAATTCCAAACCGTTCCAGATCATATACCGGAGTGAGACAGGCCCAGGTTTCAATGTCGCAGCCGTTACAGCTGCCACAATCTAAGTGAACCATCCATGGCGAACCAGCCCTGGATTTTGCTATGATATTTTTAAAACAATCTGAAAGTAAGCTCATATTGTAGTCCGGCAATTACCATTGTAAAAATCAGCAGTTACATTCCCAAAATCAAGATATAATTTATTATAATAAGCCCTAACCCCACTGGCCAGACATGGGCAATCATCCATCTCCATGTGGAGCGGGCCACTAAGTTGTCTATGAGTATTTCAGCGAGATAAGTAATGCTTAAGAAAATGAGCATGGCTGTTACAGAAGTGGACCAGAACAGGGCAAATACCCCCAGGATAAGTATTATTTCGTACCAGTGGGCAATTTCTACCATGGCCAGCTGGGGGCCGGAATACTCTGTCAGAGAACCCTTGACTATTTCCTGATGACCGTGATGAGAGGCGGAAATATCAAATGGGGATTTACGCAGTTTAATGGTCAATGCAAAGCCAAGGGCTATGTAAATTAGGGGCATGCTGAAGAGCAGAGGCTCTTCCCAGGTTAGAATATAAGAAATATTAAAGCTGCCTGTAATCAGAAAGAAACCCACAAACGTTAGAAGAAGCAGGGGTTCATAAGTCAAGACCTGCATGAGTTCGCGTTGCGCACCTACTTGTGAATAGGGTGAAGGTACAGACATAGCTCCTGCGATAAAAGACACAGCTCCAATGGTCAGGACAAAAAATATGAGCAAAAGATCAGAACCAAGGAAAAATAAAAAAACAGCAGCCATGGAAGATAGCAGATACACAAGCACACAGATCATCTGCCTGGAGTTGACAATA
This sequence comes from Desulfonatronovibrio sp., assembly GCA_003558575.1. GTDB lineage: Bacteria > Desulfobacterota > Desulfovibrionia > Desulfovibrionales > Desulfonatronovibrionaceae > Desulfonatronovibrio. The sequence goes on along the minus strand of PWPY01000027.1, from coordinate 2,642 downwards.
TTTTTTTCTTTGCTCAGGAGCTTTATTGTATCTAAGAAAGGCTGATAGACAGGAGGACCGACTCTTCCCTGAAACCAGGCAGTGAGTTTCCTGTCTATACCGCTTATGAGAGCCCCCATTGCGGGAGCCAGAATAATAGCTGTTAGAGCCCATAAAAAGTTTGACATGGTTATCATAAAGAGGCCACCGTCAGTAAAATGATAAATCCTATGGCTACGGCATTTATTCCGGCGTTGACTCGTTCCTGAGGCAGATATTTTTTCAGATAATAGTTTTCAGAGCAGAATGGAATAAAATTGCCAAGGGGGTCAGTAAACCCCGGTGAACTGTGATCCTTCCGGTTTAGACCTGAATAGTAAGGGGTTGATACAGGGGGCATGGATTTTTCAGCTCGTCTTTTCTTCATGATAAGTAATGTAAAACCTATAGCAAGAAATGCCGGATAGACCATAAAAGCCCCGATGTTTTCCATGAGTGCTCCAGACTTGGAAGCATCTGCAAATTCAGGAAATACAATATTCAGCATGGGTACGGATAGACACCAGTAAACCGGTATAATCAAAAGACTCAAGGCCAGGCTTAGAACAGCCATGACTGTCAGGGGAATATCAATAAATAATGGACTTTTAAATCTCTGCTCACCTGTCAGAGGGTTGAATGAGTTGACAAGCATCCCTGCCCATCTGGTCCAGTATACTACAGTTAAAGCGCTGCCCAGGGCCAGCATGATTACCACTACTGGTAACTGGGCAGCTGCATGGACAACCATCCATTTGCTGATCAATGCCCCAAACGGGGGTAAAAACATTGAAATCATTCCAAAGACCAGCAACAGAGATGCCTTGGGGAATCGTTCCATCAGACCCCACATATCCTCAATATTCTTGCTTTTGATAAGCTGTTCAATATGACCTACTCCCATAAAAAGCAGGGCCTTGGCTACGGCATGGAAAAGAATCAGGAGCATTGCCGCGCTGTAAGCCTGGGGAGTTCCTATTCCGGCACAGGCAATGACCAGCCCAAGACTTCCAATGGTGGAATAGGCCAGAATTTTTTTGGCATTGTTCTGGGTAAGAGCTATGGCTGATGTATAGATAAAGGTCAAAGCTCCGAGGATGGCCAGATATGATGCCAGAGGCGTCCCCTGATAAATGGGACTGAGTTTGAGAATAAGAAATACTCCGGCATTGACCATGGTTGAAGAGTGAAGCAGGGCTGAAACCGGTGCCGGGGCGACCATGGCCCCAGTAAGCCATGATTGAAAAGGAAGCTGGGCTGATTTGGTAAAAGCGGCCAGACAGAGCAAAGCTGCAGGCAGCAAAAGTACAGGAAGTGGACCCAGTTTGGTAAGTTGATGTATTTCTAAGGGAAGGCCGCTAATATGCAAGAGATATATGGCCCAGATAAACAGGACACCGCCTGTGAGATTCATCCATAATGCCCTGAGGGCATTGGTAGTGGCCAGGTCTGTCCGGTCATGAGCAATGAGGAAGAATGAACACAGGGTGGTCAGTTCCCAGAAAAAGAACATCCACAAAAGGTTGTTGCTGAGCAATAAGCCGTTCATGGCACCCAGGAAAAGTATCAGGAAAAAGAGAAACATTCCTGTACGTAAAGGTGATGTGCCCATTTTCAAAGCATGCTTTTGCATGTATTCTGTGGCATAGAGTACAATAAAAGATCCCACAATACAGACAATCATGACCATCATCAGGCTCAAGTGGTCTGCAGCAATGGAAGCCTCAAAAAAATGGGGCTTCTGGGTTGAAAACTTAATGAGAATCAGGGGCAGGATCTGGGCAAGAACCAGAATGGAGATGAGTTTGTGCCTGTATCTGATGCCGATAATGAACATTATGCCCAAAAGAATAAAGTCAGCGAAAGAAAAGATGGAATGCCAGGACACCATGTCTGACACAGGCTCAAATGCAAATGGGCCTTTAATAAAAAGGATAATAGAACCCAATGCAAGAACAGCGGTCATTCCAGCCACAACAGACCTGAGGAATGTCAGGTTGGGAGCAAAGCCGGCAATGGCCATGAATATGGGCAGAAATATCAGCAGCGCAGATAATGATTCTATATTCATACGTTTTCAGATTTTAACAGGCTGTTAACAGACTATAAAGGTAGATTGTGAATAATCTCTCGAGTTGCACACTATTCAAAGTGCTCAGATATGTAAAGAGGCATGTGGCTATTCGTTATGATTGCTGGCCGGTCCTGGTTGAATTTTTTCAGAGCCTGTCAATAGTGACTTTTTCAACATGTTGTTAGAACCGGCCTTTAAATATAATGGTCATCGAATGTGGGAATAGTTACATATAGCTCATCAGGTTTTTCTCATTTCCTCAATGATACTTTTGAGCTCACCTGCCAGGGCAGCCAGTTCAGTAATGGCCTTAGCAGACTGGTTCATGGCTTCACTGGTTTCAGAGGATATCCTGTTAATATCCTCGATGCTTTTATTGATCTCATCACTGGCAGAGGACTGTTCTTCTGAAGCCGAGGCTATGGAATTTATCTGACTGGTTGATGTTTCCACCAGTCTGACGATCTCTCTGAGTTTCTTTCCTGATTCATTGGCCTGCCTGGTAGCGCCTTTAACCGAGTCAACAGTCTGATCTACACTATCCACGTTT
>PWPY01000179.1 GCA_003558575.1 Desulfonatronovibrio sp. | reverse complement strand
TTAAAATTTCTCGTAATAGACGATCGCCCCTTAGCCCAATAGCCATGCGGGTCGCTTTTTTAAGTGCTTGAAATCATTCCCTTAAAGTTTCTCGTAATAGAATTAATAAATAAATTCAAATATTTATAAATTTATAATCAATTAAAATCCTGAATTTACTAACTTAAAATTTATCGTGATGGAATTCACCATAAAAATCATGAGCTTATTATATTACAAGCATGCCTAATCCAAGCCCAGTGCAAATTTGGATCGTCACAAGTGCTCTTGATCCTATAACGCAATTTAATTATAATTTATCTTGATTTTTTTGATAAAGCCTGCCATCATGCCTCATATTCCACATTAAGCTAAGGAGACAGGCTATGTTGCCAAGTTGTCGTCAGCATGAGATTTTTTACCCTGTTCCCAAATTCGATTTGACCCCTCAAGAGATTGAAAATTTTATGGATAAACTTGAGGGCTTCCATGAACAGTTTCATGACTGCTTTCTCAGGAGTGAATCCAGAGAGAACTTCCTTCTTTATATGAGCGGTCAGTTTAGCGAACTTGAAAGAAAATCCATTGAGCCCATTGCATTAAACATCGAGGGTGGCAAAGTCCGTGCATTGCAACGTTTCGTGAGCGATGCTCCCTGGGACGATGAAAATATTATGCTTAAATATCGCAGTATGGTAAATTCTGACCTTGGCAACCCTGATGGCGCCCTGTTGTTCGATGAAACCAGCTTCCCCAAAAAGGGAAACGACTCCGTTGGCGTTGCCAGGCAGTATTGCGGCTCCACCGGCAAGGTGGACAATTGCCAGGTCGGTGTATTTGCCGCTTATGTTTCTGATCTTGGATATTCCCTGGTGGACAAGCGCCTCTTCATTCCCGAAAAATGGTTCACAGAAGAGTATCATGAACGCAGAGAAAAATGCAAAATGCCAGGCGAGCTCACTTTCAGGACCAAGCCCCAGCTCGCCGCTGAGATGTTGAACAATCTGGCAGCTGAAAAGACGCTCCCGTTCAAATATGTTCTGGGCGATTCCATTTACGGCAACAGTCCTGACTTTATCGAAGCAGTATCCTCCTTGCGGGGAGTCACCTATTTTGTTTCAGTGCCTGAAGATACTTTATGCCGGCCAAAGATACCGACAACCGTCCAGAAGACATACAAATATCGAGGAAAGCTGTGCTCCAGGACCGTGCTTACAGATGAGACCCAAAAACCGGTTAAGTTATCCACTATGGCCAGGAACATTAATTCATATTTCTGGTATCGGCGTACTGTTTCTGAAGGAAACAAAGGTCCTGTCATCTATGAATTCACCCGACGCCAGGTAAAAATCTCCAGTGCAAGTCTGCCGCAACAGATGGTCTGGGTGATTATCCGAAGAACCATAGGGGCCAAACCTGAATACAGCTACTTTATCAGCAATGCCTCCACAAGTGCAAGACTGCCGACATTCGTCTGGCTGAGCGGCTTGCGCTGGGCAATTGAGCAGTGCTTTGAGGAGGCCAGGTCCGATCTGGGAATGGGTCACTATGAGGTCCGCAAATTTCCTGGATGGCATCACCATATGATAACATGCATGCTTGGACATTTCTTCCTCTGGCATCTGAAACTCAGTTTGGGAAAAAAAAGCACCGTCTATTACGCTCTCGCTGATTTTTCAGAATGATGAAGCGTGGTAGCAACAAGGCTCCAGTCCGGTATTCCTGGCCAATTGAACGACCCCCAGAAGAAAGCACTACCTTCCCGGAAGCTGATATTTAATAATTTTAAATAGTTAAAGAAAAATAAAAAAATCTATTTACAATGTGTATCAAGTAGTACATAATATAGGTATGGACAATATATTTGGATCATACCTCCGGGAAAAACGAGAGGCCCTTAAGAAAAAGAACAGAAAATTTTCCCTGCGCCAGGTAGCCATCAGGATCGGCATTGAACCTTCTTATCTGAGCAAAATTGAAAGGGGCTGGCCGGCTCCTCTGTCTGAAGAAAAGATCAAAGCCCTGGCTGAGGATCTTGGTGAAAACCCAGATCTGCTTCTGGCCCTGAGTGGAAAAGTTTCATCTGAAATCCAGGCAATTATCAGAAAAAGACCGCAATTATTTACTGAACTTATCAGACAACTCGGGGAAATGCCGGATCATGCCATTCTCAGGCTGGTGCGCGAAGTCCGGGATGGGGACTGGTAAAAATCATAAGGAGGATTCATGATTGAGCTAAAAGACAATGCACTTTATTTCAGCTTTCCTGATGTGCATTCAAAGGCAAAGCTGTCCATCAGTTTCAAGAAAACCCTGCGCATCCCGGATGATGGAAAAGATTACCCTTTGCCCCCCGGGCTGGGCGATTTCCCTCTGGAGCATGTGGATGATTACGCTCCAATCCTGCCTGAAAAATGGCAAGAGCGGGGAGGAGTGATGCTGCCCATGTATCAGTCAGAAGCTATGTGGATCAACTTTCATTCATCCCATCTTTATGATCACGGCGCCAAATATCCCTTTGCCGTGAAGATTGCCGCCGGCAAAATAAATGCTGTCACAGGTGAATCCTGGTCCAATGGACTATCCCGCAATCCCCAGGACTACATGGTAGTCCCTGATCAGCCCTGGCTTGATGGGTACTGCGTTGAAAAGGGAACAATTCGACAGTTTGTGGCTATGCCCCTGGGTGAGGGCTATAGCCCTGAAGAGCAGATAAACAAAAGCGCTGAGACCGGAGGGCTGCAGATTGAAGTTTATCCCATGAAGAGAAAAGCTTTTGAAAAACGCTGGCCGGTAAAACCCTTCACTCAGGCTGTGTTTATAAGCCAAGGGGAGATTTTGTATTGTTCATCACCAGATATGGCTCTGGGGCTTGGTGGCCGCATGCGTCAGGAAATCTATGAAGATGAATTTGAGATGTCTGAATGGGACTTAAATACCTGTTCACGCTGCTTTGTGCATTTGACTGACTCCAAGTCCTGGCAGGCCGTCACAGGCAAGAATCCTCCCTCACTCCCTCTCACAGCCAGGGATTACTCTGATCATGGCCTGCCCTGGTTTGAGTATTACAGCGATTCAAAGCCGCTGCCAGGTGCAAAGATACTTGGAAAACTCAAAAGTATAACTGAGATGGGCAAGAGTAAGAGTATTGATCCATTGCCCGAAAACGATTCGGCCGATCCGGACAAGATTATAACAATTCATAGAAAATCAACCCCTGACCAGGTCAGGGAGTGGAGAGGTAGAGGATAAAGCTATGATCAGAGCGATTTTAATCGGCAGGCTTGGTCAGGACCCAAAAACTGCCAATACACAGACAGGAACGATCATCGTCAATTTTTCCCTGGCCACTGATGAATCCTACACCGGCCAGGACGGAAACAAGGTTGAGAAGACTGAATGGCATCGGGTTGTGGCCTTTGGCAAGCAGGCGGAGTTCTGCTCCAGTTATCTCACCAAGGGCAGACTGGTCCTGGTGGAGGGCAGCATACAGACCAGAAAGTGGCAGGACCAGGAAGGCCGGGATCAGTCCACCACTGAAGTCAAGGCCAGAAGTATTCAGGCTCTTGACCCCAAGCCCCAGCATAATCCTGGAGGTGATGGCTGGGGTAAGGACCTAAACGACAACATTGGCTCCAAGAAGAGCGATAAACAATCATCTGGCCAAACTTCCCCTAAATCAAAAATGGACCTCGATTTTGGAGATCCTCCATTTTAGGCGGCGTCACAGGGTATCAACTGGCTTCCTTTGGAAATGAAAAAAGTCCATTGAGAATTTGACATGGATATCCAAGAAAGATTCAGAGGCTGTCTCATGGGCCTGGCTGCGGGTGACGCCCTGGGAACAACCGTGGAGTTCAAGCCCAGAGGCAGTTTTGAAGCACTAAAAGACATGCTCGGGGGAGGTCCTTTCAACCTGCGCCCCGGGGAGTGGACTGACGATACGTCCATGGC
>PWPY01000323.1 GCA_003558575.1 Desulfonatronovibrio sp. | reverse complement strand
TGGTTCTTCGACGTTTTGTATGGAATTGCTGCTCATATTTTTTTGTTTGCCCCGCTTTCAGCAGGGAGTTTTCTAATGTCCGCCAAAGGGGGATACCTGCCCCCTCCTGACTCTTAATCATTTGGTTTGACTAACTTGGTAGAAGATTTGTTGATTATCTACAATATATGTTGAAACAAACCTTAAGCGCGGTCCGGTTTCCCCCTTTTGGCGTACACAAGAAAACTCACCAGCCTATCGCTCCTGGCTTACAAAAAAAGATGAGCAGCTAATTTTAAAAAATCCACATGAAACGTCGGAGAACCAAAATCTTTAACCCGGAAAAGTAAATCATTAACCTTGAGTAAACAAAACACTAATCTTTTTTCAGGCAGGGCTGCCAGGTGGTTTCTATGGCTGGCAGGTCTTGTTGTCTTTCTAACTTTGGCTGGAGCTGTATTCTTTTACGCAGCCGGACCTTTGTTCCTGGAAAAGATTGTCATTAATCAGCTTCGCTCAGCAGGTATTGTTGATCCAAAGGTAAGGTTTGACGCAATAACCCACAAAGGGATGCATCTCAGTCATTTTTCAGCTCAAAGGCCTCAGGTAGATATTGACTTTATTAAAATTACTTACACTTTGGGAGATCTTTTTCAGGGGCAAGTTGATGATATCTTTATCAGCGGGCTGCGCTACAGGGTAAAATACGCTGATGATCAGCTTGATCATGGATTTCCCCATGGCGAATCCGGTCAAAAAGCTCAGCCTGTTGTCCTGCCTTTTAATAATATATCTGTGGGATCATCAGCCATAGTTCTTAATTTCAGGAACAGGGATTACAAAGTGCCTTTTACGGCAACGCTCAGGGTTGAGCAGAATCAGGTCCTGGAGTTTTTCGCCAGACCGGTTGTCTCGGGGCTTCCAGTAAATATTGAGGGTCATACCAGGTTAGATACCTTTGAAACCATGGTCAGGGGAGATAGTTCATGGGCTGATTATCTCGGTCCTGGCAGGGAATTTTTCAGCCATGGAGATACAGAAGCACAAAAGAATGAAACATCGTATGCCCGGCTGAGCTTTGACTGGACAACGGATTCTCAGGGTAGAGGCAAAGGCAGTTTTGGTCTTTCTGCCAAAGTCCAGGATCTGCATGTTGATACAGGTAATTTCAAATCCGGGCTGGACTCTGGAAAGTTCAATCTTAAAGCTCATGTTAATGATGAGGCCAGGTTTGATTTTTTTGAAGCAGACCTGTTAACATCAGGACTTTATTTTAATGAGTATCTCATGTCTGTTTTTGATTTTTCCCTGAGAGAGAATGCTTCGGTTGTCAGTCTAACGTCAGAGCTTGAAAAGCCTTTAAAGGCAGCTTTTGGGGTCAGAGGAAAACAATTGTCCATAAATGATTTGTTTGATGATGGGATAGGCTATGAATCCCGGATGGATTGGAATCTATCCATAGAGGCAATCCCGGAATATCTGAGAGAATTTATTCCCGTTGACCTGAAGTTGTCTAAGGCACTTGGGATTGATGCTCAGGGAGAGGTTCAGATGGGATTTTTTCCTGAACATGAGTCTGCTGATGAGAAATGGTTTGTAGACCTGTCTATGGACCATATCAATCTGGATCCGGTAGCTGTAGTACTGCCCGGCTACGGCCTAACCCTTAAGGACGTTTTTTTTGCTGGATCAGGAAGTTTTCAGGCTGGTCCTGCAGGGCTCAATGCTGAATTAAGTGAAAAAAGCAGTATGGGCAGCAGTAATGTTATTTATGAATCAAAAGATGCAGTATACCGGGCGAGAAATATAAAGTTCAGCCCTGAACTACTTTTCAGCATGGATAAAGAGGGTGTAAAAACCATTTCTGGATCAGTGGGTATGAATGAGAGGTTTTCCGCAGGAGGAAAGGACTTTAGTCTCAGAGGTAATTCTTTTTCAGTTGAAGGGGATTTATCCCTTGATCCTGGTGCACAGACAAAGGGACTTGTGAGGATGAGGTCTGAGATAGATCTGTTCAGCATGCCTGAGTTGGGCCTGGAAGTCCGCGGGGCTGCTTTTGATATTCCCCTGGCAAAGGGGATAGCTTTGGCTCAGCAGGGGGCTTTTTCCGTGAAGTCTCTGCTTTACAATGATGAATCCTGGCCGGGAATCAAGGGCAGGGCAGGCATTGTTGACCATAAAATTTCTGCTCAAGGAACATGGCCATTTCTACCTGATGCTGAAATGAAATTTTCTTCTGAAATAGTCATGGATGAAAATGAAGATCTTTCTGGAAATATAAAGGCTGAGACGGGATGGTTCAACTTTCCGCAGAAAGAGCTTCTACATAAGCTGATCCCAGAGCTTGAGGGCGTGGATATAGATGGCTCTGTCAGGACAGAACTGTCTGTGAATCTTGCTGGTTCTGATCTTGATCCTTATCTGCGTCTAAGTTTTAAGGATGTTAACCTGAACTATGCCGACATGGATCTTGAAGTTTCCAACGCTACGGGAGAAATCAGCATAAACAGTTTTTTCCCCTTGACCACTCCGGGAAATCAGCGCATTGATGTTTCAAGGTTGAGGATAGGACTTCTTGAACTAGTTGATGGTTTCAGCACTTTCAGAGTAGAATCTGCAGACAGTTTTTTTCTGGAAAGGACCAGATGGAATCTGCCTGAAGGCGGTTTTATAGCTGCCCATTCATCCCGTTTTAATCTTGATGCCGGCAGTGCAGATCTGGAGTTTTTCTTTGAAGATATTGATATTATCGGGCTTGTATCCAAGCTCAGTGAGGAAAAGATTGCAGGAAAGGGTCTGGTTTACGGACGTGTCCCCCTTGTTTATCAGGATGACCGGATAACTCCTGGCAATGGATATCTTTATTCCGTGCCTGGAACCGGAAGGCTGGGGGTTAAAGATGAACAATGGCTTGAAGCTTTACTATCCTATGTTCGTGATGCCATGGCAGGCCATGCGTATCTTTCAACTGTTTCTGAACGCTTAGAGCAGGCATTGCAAGATTTTGAGTATAACTTTCTGACTATAAATATCAGACAAGGGCTCTTAGGGACTTCAGCCAGGATTGAGTTGAGAGGGAAAGGGGTTGAGGGCGATCCTCCCCAGGAAGTTGGAAGTTTAGTAATAAATGTCAATGATCTTGAAGAAATTGTTAACAGGGTTCTTCGTTTTCAGCTGACCAGAGAAGAGTCTATTGAGCGGGCTTTTGACGAGTTGTTTGATTTTTAATGGAAAAGTTATTTTATGATAAAATAAAAAGGAGAATAATATGCAGAAATTTATTATTCCTGGAGTCTTGCTGGCTGGGCTTATGCTCAGTGGGTGCACCAGGCACCATGTTACAGCGGATACCACTCACAGGGTGGAGATAGCACCTATACACGTTACTGTGGATATTAACCTTAAAGTGCAGCGGGCCTTGGATGATGCCCTGAGCTTTCAGGGTGATATGAGTGATATATTTACAGAAGAAGAATTAAAAATGCTTAGATAAATACATAAAATTCAAGGGGTAGTTGAAATGATAAGAAGTAGAAAACTCATTCTGATATGTATTGTACTGGCAATGTTTGTGGCAGCAGGGGTTAATGCCTTTGCCCAGAGCAAAGAAGAAATCACCTCAAGTATGCGGGATCGTTACCCGGCACTTCTTGACGCCAAAAACAAAGGCTTAGTAGGAGAGTCCTGGACCGGACTTGTAGCTCTGGTGGATTCCAATGCTCCGGCTGCTGTGCAGAATCTTGTTAATGCTGAAAACAATGACCGCCGGGCACTTTTTCAGGCTATTGCCCAGGAAACAGGTACATCAGTGGAGGAAGTGGCCAGGCAGAATCGTATCCGCATGTACCGCTTAGCTGAAGACAACCATTTTCTTCAGGACCAGAGCCGACAGTGGGTAAAAAAGGGTGATGCAGGGCTATAGCTTTTGTATCTGTTTGCCATACTTTAAATCAACTT
>PWPY01000024.1 GCA_003558575.1 Desulfonatronovibrio sp. | reverse complement strand
TCTACATAGAGTGGCGTTCTCAGCCGCACGGTTCTTTGATTTATGCTGCAGCCCGGGATGTTTCGGACAGGGTCCAGATGGAAGAGGAGCTTATGTCCAGCCGTGAGCAGTTCGAATTGGCCATTCGGGGGTCCAATGACGGAATATGGGACTGGGACCTGCGCACCAACAGTCTCTATCTTTCACCCAAATGGAAGGAACAGCTCGGCTATGCAGATCATGAAATACCCAATGATTTCTCATCTTTTGAAAGCCGTTTGCATCCTGAGGATAAGCCCAAGGTAATGGAGACGGTTCATGGCTATCTTCAAGGGCAGTCAGCCCATTACGCTCTGGAATTTCGGATTCGTCACAAGAATGGCGAATATCTCTGGATTCTGGCCAGAGGTGAGGCTGTTCGCGATGAGCAGGGGATTCCAATCCGCATGGCCGGGTCTCATACGGATATTACCGAGCGCAAGCGTGCTGAAGATGAGATCAGACAAGCCAATGAGCAGCTGGAAATGACCAATGCACAAAAAGACAAGCTGTTTTCCATTATTTCCCATGATCTAAAATCACCTATGTCCGGCCTGATTTCATCTACAGAACTGCTTTCCAGTCAGGTAGAATTATTGTCTCAAGAGGACATTCGCGACATTGCAGCTGAGCTGCATACCAATGCCAGAAACACCTATGCCCTTCTGGAAGAGTTGCTTCAATGGTCTCAAATGAGCCAGGGAGTAATCGAATACACCCCTGAACCATGCAGCTTCAGTGAGCTGGTGAATATTGGGCTTAACACACTGAAGAGTGCAGCTAAGGACAAGGACATAGTGATTATAACTGATTTTCCTGATGATCTTGCGGCCATGGTTGATCAGTCCATGATTAAGACAGTGATGCGTAATATACTTTCTAATGCCATTAAATTCAGCCATCCAGGGGGTAAGGTTTTTATCAGGGCACGGCATTCAGAGGGCAAAATTACAGTCATGGTTGGGGATAGCGGCATTGGTATGAGCCAGGAAGTGCAATCAGTATTGTTCACTATTGATAAAACTAAACAGCAGTTTGGAACTGACGGAGAAAAAGGAACCGGCCTGGGATTGATACTTTGTAAACAGTTTATTGAACAGCACGGAGAAAAGCTCTGGGTGGAAAGTGAGCCTGGAAAGGGTACAACTGTTTTTTTTACCCTGCAGAAAGTTTCAGGATTAAGGGTGCTTCAGTTGTCCGCATAGCAACTTCATAAGGTACTTTAGTGAACAGGTTTCTGAACTGGTCCCCATTGATTGGACAAAACTGGATATGACATGACAACTCAAACTGTATCATACGTGCTGGATAGTCAAAATCGCATAATCTCCACAGGAGGCGTTTGGGATGAGTTTGCAGATGAAAACGGCGGCACAGGGTCATCTTTGAAAGATATCTGCGGACGATCAATCTGGGATTTTATTAAAGGCGATGTAACTCGAATGTGGCTGGATTCGGTTTTTCAGTATGCGAGAGCTATCGGCAAAACTATAGAACGGCCTTACAGATGCGATTCGCCTGATTTGAAGAGGTTCATGCGTATGCGAATTATTCCTGAAAAAGAGGGTGTTCTTCGTATAGAGCATGAAATACTTTCAATAGAAAAGCGATCTGCACCAGTGAACATCAAATTCGGTCAGAGTACTGTGAATGGCGTCAATCAACGATGCAGCATTTGCGGTCGAGTGAATATGGGAGAATGGAAGGAACCGCATGGAGACCATGATGAAGTGTCAGATGGAATATATGTAATTTACACAGTATGTGAAGATTGTCAGTTGTTAATGCCCGGGAGTTTTTAAGGTGTCTACCCTGACAACAGCTATGGAAATAGTATCATTGATCTGAATTATTCTGAAGACTCCACAAAAGGTTTCATGACGGTTCAGGCAGGGTCCATCTTTGTGCATAAATACAGACAGAAATCTTCCATTAGACTGAAGGATGCAAAAAAAGAAAGATTTCATATTGTTTACTTTTTTGTAACTGTTCACCACTTAAAATGTATGTGATTTTCCGGTTCAGGAGGTTCGGCAAACAGGGGCGTAAAAACTCGTTCAAACAGTTTACGCTTAGTTTGCTGAACCTCCTAAACCTTTGTAGAAAGCAAGTATTATGGTGAATAGTTACACCATTTTTTTAAATATTCATAACAGTCAACTATCAACAGCAGGGGGAAACATGAGGGTTTCGATTTTCTGGAAAATAGTAATCATGCTCGGAATTACTGTTGTTTTGATCAGCTCAGGAGTCTTCTTTTTCAGCAATTATTTTATTGCAGGGAGCCTGAACCGGGAGGCCCTGCAAGATTTGGAAAAATTCAGAAAAACTGTAGACATGGAAATCAATGCAATAGAAAGCTCCATGTCATCCTTATCCAGAATGACCTCACTGAATCCTGACATCGTAAATGCTGTTATGGATCATGATACTTCACTGCTCCAGCAGTTTGGCCAAATGATAATTGATGAAACTGATGCTGAGTTCATATCCTTTACTGACCATCAGGGAAACGTTATCGCCCGTGGTCACAATAACCAGACCGGAGATAACATCCGGGATCAGCTCAATGTAAGCCGTGCTCTTTCAGGCAGCATATCTGCCGGTGTGGAATCTGGACAGCATCTTTCCCTGTCCATAAGGTCTGCTCATCCTCTTGAGTATGGTAACAGGATAGTTGGTTCTGTAGTCATGGGTGTGGACTTCAGATCACATACTTTTGTTGATCTTATAAAACAGAAGCTGGGATTAGAGGTAACAGTTTTTGATAAGGAGACAAGACTTTCTACAACGATTATAGCTGATGGACAAAGAGCCGTCGGCACTGCAATGGGCAACCCTGAAGTTATCGCAACAGTCCTCAGGCAGGGAGATGTATTTTTAGATCAATCAGGTATATTAGGGCATATGTATGATACAATATACTGGCCCATTGTTGATGTGGCTGGAGAAAGAGTGGGCATGTACTTTCTTGGTCAGCCAAGAGATGTAATAGAAAATGTCCAGTCCGGACTGTTTAACTCTATTCTAATAGCTGCCCTGGTCATTGGAGGCATTATGATTACAGCAGGTGTCTTTTTTGCCAGAAGTATAAGCAGGCCTGTAAAACAGGCAACAGAATTCGCAGGAAACATCGCATCGGGCAACCTTGATGTCCAGCTAAAATCTACAGCCAGGGATGAGATTGGCGTCTTAGTACAGTCTGTAAACAAGATAAAAGATACCATAGATACGATCATTGAAGATGTGGCCAGGCTTTCTTCAGAGATTCAGCATGGCCATATCAGGGCAATAATTGATGTCAGCAAGTACCAGGGAGAATATTCAAGACTGGTGGGTGATATAAATGAGTCTTCAGAAATTATTGCCAGATATCTTGAATTGGTCCCCTCTCCAGCAATGACCATGGATAAGGACTATAATGTACTCTGGATGAATGATACCGGTCTTAAAGTGCTGGGAAAAACTCTTGATCAGGTAGTGGGCAGTAAATGTCATGCACTTTTTAGAACCACTGACTGTAATACAGAAAAATGTGCATGCAGGCAGGCCATGAAATCAGGAAGTTCCTGCTCGTCTGAAACCCAGGCAACACCGAGTGAATGCACTCTGGATATTTCCTATACAGGAGTTCCAATAAAAGACAATAATCAGAACATAATAGGAGCTATTGAATTTGTAACCGATCTTACTGAAATTAAAAATTCCCAGAGAATGATGCAGTCCATTGCATCAGAAGCTACAAATGTTTCTGAGATACTTTCTTCAGCAAGTGAGGAGCTTTCAGCTCAGGTGGAACAGTCCAGCCGGGGAGCCCAGGAGCAAAAGAGCAGGGCCGATGAAACGGCCACAGCCATGGAGGAGATGAACTCCACTGTCCTGGAAGTAGCCAGAAATGCCTCCAGTGCGGCAAAGCAGTCGGACTCGGCAAAAGAGAAG
>PWPY01000297.1 GCA_003558575.1 Desulfonatronovibrio sp. | reverse complement strand
TCTTGATCACCCAACCAGTGGATACCTTAACATTGACGGATATCAGACATCATCTTTAACAAATTCTGAAACTGAGTCCGTGCGCAGGAATAAAATTGGCTTTGTGTTCCAGCACTTTCATTTGATATCCTCACTATCGGTTCAGGAAAATATTGTCCTGCCCCTGCTTTTTGCCCGGAAAAGGCCAGATTATAACTACTTAAACCATCTTTTGAAGATGGTAGGGCTCAGGCACAGAGAAAAACATCTTCCTGATCAGCTAAGCGGTGGCGAAATGCAAAGAGTCGCGGTAGCCAGGGCGCTTATCAACCAGCCAAGGATAATTCTGGCTGATGAGCCCACTGGTAACTTAGATACAGAAAACAGTGCCAAAATTTTTGAACTGCTTGAAGAACTGAATCCTCAGGGCGTGACTGTTATTTTTGTTACCCATAACCAAGAACTGGCAAAAAGGGCAGCGTGCAGGATAATGTTTCTGGATGGTCTTATCCAGCATGTGGAATAATTTAGGGAACTACAATAAAGACTGCCAAATTCGGGCATAAAAAAAGGGATGCTGGATAAGCATCCCTTTTTTTATATATTGAAGTGTAATGTTATAATTCTGCCAAAGACTCACCACAGTACAAGAATAAATACGATAATTGTTACAAGTACAGTCAGGAACATTGATGTAGACAGAGGTTGTCTGTCTAAGTTTTCGTCGTAATCCCTTGAGGGATACCTGAAGGTCTTTAGAACCTGTATCGGGTGTCTGGCAAGTCTGGATACATTTTGGGCAAAGCCAAAAGCCTTGACTTCGCATGTTTCGTAAATCTTATTGATCCCGCCTACAAATATGAGCCTCACTGCTGGAGTAGCCTTGCGATAAAACCAGTCTACATCAAGGGATATTTTGTTTTTGGGGGTGAGCTTGGATTTGACTATCCAGAAAGCTATGAAAGTCATGGTCAGTATCTGCAATACTTCTACAAAGTGTGGAATTGTAAAAGGAGTATAGTCCATTGCATAAGGCAACTCTGTATACAGGGCATTGGGGAATATCCCGTAAAATATGCACAGAAAAGAAGTAGCAGCCATGGCTACCATCATCCCTTTGGGGATTGGCTTTACAGTATGTTCTTTTTTGGGAGTATGGAACCAAGTGTAATAGGGAAGCTTTATTCCCACAGACAGAAAAGTACCCACAGAAGCCAGAATAAGAAGCATTTTAGCAATATAGAGATGGCTCTGACCTGCGGCTTCAACAATAATGGCTTTGCTTATAAAGCCATTGAACAGCGGGGCACCGGAAATGGACAGGGCTGCTATCATATAAAATAAAAGTACCCATTTCATTCTGGAAGCCAGTCCCCCAAGCTCATGCAGCTTGCTGGTTCCAACACTGTAAAGTACTGCACCGGTTCCCATAAACAAGAGTGCCTTATATAGAATATGGCTGTATGCATGAGCAGCTGTGCCGTTTATAGCCAGTTCAGTACCAATCCCAATGCCTGCAACCATATATCCCACCTGACTCATGATGTGGTAAGCCAGGATCTCACGGATATCATTAGCTAAGAACGCGAATGTGACACCATAAAGGGTCATTACTATCCCCATTACCAGAAGGATTGGCCATCCAGGAAAAAGCAGGGCCAGGACATATACAGCAGTTTTAGTGGTAAATGCGCTTAGAAAAACAGAACCAGTGACAGTTGCCTTGGGGTAACTGTCTGGGAGCCAGGCATGCAGAGGAAAAACTGCTGCGTTAAGGGCTACTCCAGCAAGAATAAGCCAGGCTGCAAGGGATTCCCCTGGTGAAAAGTCTGTGAGAAGGATTGAGCCTGAAGAGTGGATTTGAATGATAATTCCTGCCAGGAGAAGGCTTCCGCCAAAGAGATGCATGAGCAGATAGCGCATCCCAGCTTTGTCTGAGGCATTGGTCCGTCTGGCCCAGATAAGATATGTAGATCCAATGGCCATCAGCTCCCAGAAAACAAACAAAGTAAAAAAATCACCACAGAAAGTAACACCCAGAGCTCCGCCTGAGTAAATAAGTGCGGATATCTGCTGCCCGGTTTCCTTTACATGCATGGAATATATCCCGCCCATAAAGGCGATCAGGGCAAATATTATTCCAAAGACCCTGCTTAACTGGGTTACTTTGAAAATGACAAACTCATAGTTTATAAGGGTAAGAGTCTTTTCTGTACCTACGGGAGTAGTCAGAATTACTACCAGGGCCATCAATGGAAAAAGAATAAAGGCCTGGGGTCTAATATCCTTAGGGAGAAAAGGTAGTATAACAAGTCCCAACCACATAATCAGGACTGGAGGCAGCTCAAGCATCGACATCTTCCTTGTAATAATCAGGTTTTTGACTAACCATAATATGCCCTAAGAGTTTGGCCACGAACATAAGAAGCAGGCAACCGACAAATCCGAATAAAGCGAAATAGCCGAGAATATTTTCCCACCAGTAGTAGGGTTCGGTCAAAATCTGCGCTACAAGTGTCATGGCCAGCACAGCTATAAGTAGTATCCAGTATATTATTTTCATAAATTTTTGTCCGTGAAAATAGCTTCCGGTGATATATTCATTACACTTTGGGTGATTCCCTGAGCCAGATCAAACATGTTGAAAAAGAGGTTGGGGTACAAACCAAGGGCCAGAGAAAGTGCTGCCACAATGCAAATGGGTATGACCATAATCAGGGATGCCTCACCGTGTTTCTCAAGGTCTTTACCACCAGGTCTGAAGAATGCCCTGTGGACAATAGGGAAAAAGTAGGCTGCATTCAGCAGTCCACTGCTAATAAATATAAATAGGATAAGTATCTGCCCTCCTTCAAGAGATCCCATACATAAGAACCACTTACTTATGAATCCGTTTATTGGAGGGACTCCTGCCAGGCCCATGGCCCCGATAGTAAAGGCTCCCATGGTCCAGGGCATGACCTTTCCAATGCCATCCAATTGAGAGATTTCTGTTTTATGCAGGTTTACATAAATGGCCCCGGCACAGAAAAACAGCGTAATCTTCATAGTGGCATGGTTGGCCAGGTGAAGCAGTCCTCCAGTAAAGCCTTCTGGAGATATAAGGGCCAGACCAAGTACAATATATGAAAGATGACCCACTGTGGAATAGGCCAGCCGGGCCTTAAGGTTGTCCTGCTTCATTGCTATAATTGAGGCTATGAGGATGGTTGCCCCGGCAAAAATAGCCAGAAGAACATCAAGACCGAATATCTGCATGTTTTCCGGACCCATAGTGAAGCCAACTACTCTTACCACACCAAATACACCTGATTTAACAACTGCAACAGCATGAAGGAGGGCACTGACCGGAGTAGGCGCAACCATGGCTGCCGGCAGCCAGCTGTGCAGAGGCATGATACCTGCCTTTACACCAACACCGGCTATGAAAAGTATAAAAATGCTTTTGGCCACCCAGGGATCATTGATTAGTCCATCCAAAAGTCCGCCTGGCTTGAAATCTAAGGTTCCAGCTAATATGTACGTCCAGCCAATGGCTGCTATGAGAACCACACCAGCGGTAAGAGCATAAGTTAGATATTGTCTACCTGACCTGATAGCTTCTTTGTTTTCCTTATGAATGACCAGAGGATAGGTGGCAAGAGTCAGTATTTCATAGAATATCAGAAATGTGAGCAGGTTTGCGGAAAAGGCTATGCCGATTGTGGCTGACAGGCAGACTGCAAAGCTGGCAAAGTAACGTGTCTGCTTTTTTTCGTTGCTTCCTCTGACGTATCCGATGGAGTAAAAACAGGTAAGAACCCAGAGTCCGGATGCAATAAGCGCAAAAAATATACCCACAGGATCAGCTTTAAGCTCTAAAGCAATTCCCGGGGATATTTCCAATATTGTAAACTGGGCGACCTTACCAGCAAAGGCATCAGGCAAAAGTGACAGAACAAGGGGGAATTTGATAAAAGCAGCCGCTAGGGTCCAGAACTCTCT
>PWPY01000228.1 GCA_003558575.1 Desulfonatronovibrio sp. | reverse complement strand
AATCTGGTGATTACTGTCTTGACATTGTGAGAGCGGGCTTTTTTCAGAATGGGTGATTCATAGGAATCATAAAAATTATTTATTTCGTCTGTAATCAGAAGAACATCTAATCCCTGCTCACCTTTGGCGCATAAAAGCTCCGTCAGTGCTCTGGTGTTGGGACGATGTTCAGGGTCCTGGATGTCTACGGCATGATCTGAATTATACAGAAACATATCTGTGAGCACGCTGGAGCGGGCAGACTTTATGGCACGAAAAATCTGAGGATATATGCTTTCTTCAAAAACTATTTTTCCATTCTCATCCTTATAACGCAGGTCATAAAAAAATTCCACATCTTGAGGTGCCACATGATAAACTGGGCTCTCATAGTCGGTTCCGGAAGGCATGGGCTTGTACTGATGTCGCAAAAGCACAGCCATGTATGCGGACAATATGATCAGAATAATAATCATAAGCACCACAGGGCAACCACACCCATTTTAAAAACCAAATACAGGAATTCAGAGACTACAGGATCACTTTTGACACAATGTTCAAAGATAGACCGGATATTCAGGTAGTCAATGCAACGGGATTTAACTAATCGCAAAATAATACTTCCGCGTACCCGGCTGTTTCAGCACATCAAAATTCAGATGATAAAAGATTTGGCAGGGTCAAGACTGCATGCATACTCAAAGAAAAACTTTACCCTGCCCTCATCGCCAAGCCTTTTGCAGTCAGTCTTAAGAATAATTTAAACGGAATATGCCATGCACATAGCTTAATCATCGACAACTTCACGCACTTTGGCCAACAATTCGGCCATAAGGTAAGGCTTGCCAATGAACCCGGCTGCTCCAGCACGTAAGGTAGCCTTGGCTTGGCCCGCAGCCGAGTATCCGCTGGAAATCAGCACTCTGGCCTCAGGGTCAATTTTGAGTAATTCAAGCAAACACTGGTGTCCGCCCATCCCGGGCATATTCAAGTCCAGGATGATTAGATGTATGGACTCTGACGAATCCATGAACAGTTCCACTGCTTCCTCGCCCCTGGCCGCGGTAATCACAGAATAACCGTAAGACTTCAACACCTCGACTATCAGCTCTCTTATATCATCCTCATCTTCGACCACGAGGATGGTTTCTGTTCCACCAACAGGTTTGTCTTTTTTGGGAAGGCATGTGTCTCTATCCTCAGAAGCATCAGCAATCACGGGCCAGTAAATTTTAAACGTAGTGCCTTGGCCCGGCCGGCTGTAACAAGAAATCGCCCCTTCATGGCCTTTGACAATGCCGTAAACCGAAGCAAGGCCCAGGCCAGTTCCTTTGCCAACCTCCTTGGTAGTAAAAAAGGGATCAAAAATATGCGAGACTGTCTCTTCATCCATGCCTGTTCCGGTGTCGGAAACCGTCATCAGCACATAAGCTCCGGGATCAAGATCCAGACGGACCTTTGCAAACTCAGCATCCAACTGCACATTGCAGGTCTCTATGACCAGCCTTCCGCCTTCAGACATGGCATCTGCTGCATTACCTCCCAGGTTAAGCAGAACCTGTTCAATCTGTACAGGATCAGCACTCACCTGCCAGAGGTCGTCGTCCAGATCAAGTTCAATGGAAATCATTCGGGGAATAGTTCTTTCGAGCATTTTCAGGGCGTCTCTGACATTTTGATTCAAATCAACAGGAACCCTGGCAGCTTCGGCCTTACGACTGAAAAACAGGAGTTGTTTGACCAGTTGCACTGCCCGGTCTATGGATGTGGCAACGGTCCTCAACCGGGATGTTTCTGGATGGCCTTCTGGCTTGTCCTGCAGCAGAAGTTGAATATTGCCGCTGATGGCCTGCAAAAGATTGTTAAAGTCATGGGCCACCCCACCGGCCAGGACGCCCACCGATTCCATTTTATGAGCCTGAAGCAGCTGGGATTGTAAAGCCTCACGTTCTTTTTCAACCAATTTTTGCCGGGTAATATCTGTATCGCTCCCCCAATAGGATATAATTCGACTATGGCTGTCCAGTACTGGAATAATATTGGTGGACAGCCAGATATGACTATTGTCCCTGGTCAATGCAACCCGCGCAAGACTACTGACTTTCCCGTGCATAGACAGGGTTTCCAGGAGCTGGTTTCTAAAATCATCCCTGCCTTCCCTGGGATGCGTATCAAAATAATACTTCTTGCCTATAAGCTCTTCAGGCCGGTATCCAAGTACCTTCTCCACAACAGGACTAACATGAGTAAAAAGACCTTCTGGATTGATCTCCCAGGTAATGGTCCGGCTGTGACTGGCCAGTTGATCAAACCTGGTCTTACTCTCAGTCAGCTGGGCACTTACTTTGCGTTGTTCTTCAAGAAGATCCGCCAGTTTCTGGCTTGTTTTCCTGAGCTCTGCGGTCCGTTCCTCAATATGCTTTTGCAGCAGGATGTTATGTTCAAAGATCCCAAAGGCATCACTGCTGCTGTCAATGGAACGTTCAACACGTTCCATAAGCACCTGGTTTATTTTCCGAAGACTCGCGTTTTCTTTTTCAAGATCCTTGAGGCGGCTCATTCCCTCTCTCCAAGAACCAGGCCAGTGAGAGTCTGATTAACGTGAACTCCTCCATACTGCTCTCCATAGGTATTGAGACCTACATATGGATAAGGGGCAATAGCTTCTTTGAACCTGGAGGTTTGGTTTTGGGATTCAAGCTCGATCCTGCGCAAAATGCAGTCACATCCAAGAATAAGTTGGGGCTTACTGATTTCTTGAGATATACTTGACAGCTGGTACTCCAGATTCTGGAGCAAGTTTCCATATTTGGACAGGGTCAGTACCAGACCGTTGGCAATGGCGCAGTAAAAGGACAGACTTCCATCAGGGTTGGCTTTTTGAATGGAACGGACAAAGTACTCTCCGCCGATACGCAGCATCAGTGGATGTCTGGCAAAAATTTCAGGAGACAGCTCAGGCACGGTCACTCCGACAATCCGGGCATATTCTTCTGTAGCCGGAAGACCATTGATCTCTCCAACTATTCTTCTGTCCACATCAGCTTCAGTGATTACCAACTTAGTTTCAGTGGGGACAAAATGCTGAATGCGAAATACTGTGAAAGGCAGGGAAGTTTCGAATAAGGCTATGATCCCTGCATCACTGTGAAAACGTCCCTGATAAAAAACAAAAGTTTTGCGAAAATCCAGCCCATCGCCTGCAGAACCACCGATTAATGGCAACTTGTCCACATGACGCTGTACTAACGAAACAACTCTTTCCTCAAGCATGGACAGGCCATCAATCAACATTACTGCAAACTGGCTGCTTGCACTGGTTGAGGAGATTGCAGTTAATGTTTCCTGATCTTTTCCTGCCACTAACTGCTTAAGGGATGGAATGAACACCGGGGTCATGGAGATGTCTGAAGAAGTGAAACCGATTCCCACCAGGCTGTCCTGTAGATAACCGTTGGGGGCGTATATTTCTCCGGCAGTTGTGCATCCAGTCACCGGACATTGAAAATGCTGGTTCATGGCGTTGCCAAGAGCATCAAGATCAAAACCAGAACCACAAAAGAAAATCATTGCATTTAAGTCAGGCCCCAACTGCGAGGCCAGGTCCTGCACAGCCCTGTCCGGATCAGAGGCTGTGCTGAAACCCCTTTTCACCGCCTGCGCAGAACTTGAGCCAATTTTTCTTTGATCATTGGATTGATCAGTAGAGCTCATAATACCCCTCCTAAAAAAACACCAGCCGGGCTATCCCGACTGGCTGCATTTGGCTCATTTGCTGGGCAAGACTATTTACTGACTGACACAACATACTGTGCAAAAAAACATATCTGTAACGTCCACCTAAGTCAAACACACTAAACTGAATATATTTGGTTCCTCGACGTTTGATGTGGATTTTTAAAAATAAGCTGCTCATCTTTTTTTGTAAGCCAGGAGCGATAGGCTGGTGAGTTTTCTTGTGTACGCCAAAAGGGGGAAACCGGACCGCACTT
>PWPY01000288.1 GCA_003558575.1 Desulfonatronovibrio sp. | reverse complement strand
TTTTTGGTTCGCAAAAGATCGTTCTCAGATTTCTGAACAAGCTCACCAACCAGTTTAATTCCAGCATTACGCAAACAATTGCTTGCCCGAACAGGAAGTTCCAGTTCTTCAATGGTTTTAAAAAGATTGGGATCAATTTCATCTTTATCTGTATCTTTATCAACGACTATGTCAGCTTCATTTTCGTCAAAATTAATGAAAATGGCTAATTGATCCTTTAATATTTTTGCACTATAGGCAAGGGAGTCTTCAGGTGAGATTGATCCGTCAGTCCATATCTCCATGATCAACTTATCAAAATTGGTCATCTGTCCAACACGAGCCTGCTCTACTGCATACGCTACTTTTTTAACAGGAGAGAATGAAGCATCCAGATTAATCATGCCTATCTCATCACTCATGTTTTCATGCATTTCCGCAGGAACATAGCCTTTACCCATCCTTATTTCCAGGTCAATTACTAAATCAATATCCTGGGTAAGGGTTGCTATATGCAGATCCTTATTCAATACAGATACATTCTGATTATCTTTTATGGATGCAGCAGTTACAATTCCCTTTTCATTAGCAATCAGCTGAACACGCTGAGGTTCATCTGTTCTCATAGCGAACCTAACCTGCTTGAGGTTGAGAACAATGTCAGTAACATCTTCTACAACGCCCTGAATGGTTGTTAGCTCATGAGGAGCATCCTGAATTTTGATTGCAACTATAGCAGCACCCTGGAGAGAAGATAATAAAACCCTTCTGAGTGAATTGCCTAATGTTGTGCCGAATCCCCTTTCAAGGGGTTCACATACAAACTTACCATACTTTTCATATGATTTGGCATCTTTGCTGAGTTGTTCTGGCTTCACCAGATTCGCCCAGTTTCTTGTATTAATAAGTTTGTCTTTTGACTGGATTATCATTTCAGCACCTTTGGTATATATATAATGGAAGACTTTCTTTAATTAAAACAATTAATTGTCTTACTATATTATTTTGAATAAAGCTCAACAATGAGCTGCTCATTTATGGGGAAAGTTATATCTTCACGAACAGGCAGAGCCTTGATCGTGCCTTTAAATTCATTTCCATCAACTTCTACCCAGCCAGGAGCTCCGCGTCTTGCCAAAACTTCCTGAGCATCTTGAAAAAGAGGAATTTTTTTACTTTTCTCTGCAACTGTTACTGTATCACCCTCTTTGACAATAAAAGAAGGAATGTTCACGCGCTTTGCGTTAACTTTAATATGTCCATGCCTTACTAACTGCCTGGCCTGTATTCTTGAGTTAGAAAAACCTAACCTGTAAACAACATTATCAAGTCTTCGTTCTAACAAAATCAACAGGTTCTCACCAGTTGCACCTTTTCTTGAGTCAGCAATATTGAAATATTTGCGAAACTGACCTTCGAGCAAACCGTACATGCGGCGTACTTTCTGTTTTTCACGCAACTGAATAGCATAGTCGCTGAATTTCTTTCTTGCCCTGCCATGTTCCCCTGGAGGATAAGCGCGTCTTTCAAAAGCGCATTTATCTGTATAACAACGGTCTCCCTTGAGAAAAAGCTTTGTAGCTTCTCTACGGCAGATTCTGCATTTTGATTCTGTATATCTGGCCAATTTAAAACCTCCTGATTAAACTCTACGCCGCTTTGGGGGCCTGCATCCATTATGAGGAATGGGTGTAATATCACGTATGAATGAAACTTTGAATCCAGCAATATTCATTGCCCTCATGGCAGACTCTCTTCCAGAACCAGGTCCTTTAACCAGGATTCCTACAGTTCTCATTCCGTTATCCTGGGCCAATCTTGCTGCTGTTTCAGCTGCTTTCTGAGCTGCAAACGGAGTTCCTTTCCGGGAACCCTTAAATCCGGACATTCCTGAGCTTGCCCAACTAACAACATTGCCATTCATATCTGTAATGGTAATCATGGTATTATTGAATGTTGCATTGATGTGGACAATACCCGTGGGAATATTTTTTTTCTCTTTTTTCTTCTTGGTTCTTTTAGGCTTAGCCATCGACAATCTCCACTATTATTTCTTTTTCTTGACGGTTGTTCTCTTAGGACATTTCCTGGTACGGGCATTGGTATGTGTTCTCTGTCCTCTTGCAGGCAAAGATCGTCTATGTCTGAGTCCACGATAACAGCCTATATCCATGAGTCTTTTAATATTGGCTTTTACATCCCTTCGCAGATCACCTTCTACTTTGACTGTATTGTCCAGTTCGTTTCTGATGACGTTCACTTCTTCAGCTGAAAGATCATCTGTTTTTTTGGTCCAATCGATTCCGGTGGTATCGAGAATTTTTAGTGCCGTGGTTCTTCCGACACCATAGATATAGGTTAAGGCTATACCAATCTTCTTTCTCTTAGGTAAATCAACTCCAGCTATACGTGCCATTTTTCCCCCACTTATCTATCCCTGTCTCTGTTTATGACGTGGATTATCACAGATTATTCTCAAAATTCCATTACGCCTGATAACTTTGCATTTGGCGCACATTTTTTTTACTGACGGTCTTACCTTCATTTATCTATCCCCCGACATCCTGGTTAGACTTACTCAAAATTTCAGGTCCATCTTTGGTTATAGCAATTGTATGCTCATAGTGTGCAGACAGACTGTTATCCTTGGTCTTGGCAGTCCAGCGATCCGGCATTATCTCCACCTGGTCACTACCTAAGGAAAGCATAGGCTCAATTGCCAGGACCATTCCTTTTTTTAAAACAATTCTTGGAGCTCGTTTGGGTACAAAATTCGGTATTTCAGGCTTTTCATGAAGATTAGCTCCAATACCATGTCCTACAAATCTCTTTATTATGGAGCAGTTATATGCATTAGCGTGGCTCTCTATAGCTGCTGATATGTCGTAAAGATTATTCCCTGGAATAGCCTGCTCAATGCCTTTATAAAGAGATTCTTCGGTAACCCTCATCAGCTGCTTAGCTTTTGTTTTAATTTCGCCAACTGCAAAGGTTCTCGCTGAATCACCAAAAAAACCCTTATAGTTAACTCCCATATCAATGCTCAGGATATCACCTTCCATCAACCGGTCTTTAGTAGGGAATCCATGGACAATGACTTCATTCACTGAACAGCATAATGTATAAGGAAAGCCCTGGTAACCTTTAAAAGCAGGTTTGACTTTGAATTCAGAGCACTGCTCATTTGCAAGTTCCTCTAAATCCATTGTTGAAATACCGGGAGCAACCTTTTCCTGTATTAGATCCAGAATCTGCGCAACTATGGAATTGGCTTCTCTCAATATGGCAACTTCATAGTCATTCTTTATAAATATGCCCTTAAGCTTCTTCAAAGAACTATCTTCTACCTTTAATTCTTGTCTTGGTCATTAAACCTTCATAATGACGAGAAATCAGGTGAGACTGGAACTGGGCCATAGTATCCATGGCAACAGCCACAACAATCAACAAGGCCGTACCTCCATAATAAAAAGGAACATTAAATTCCCTGATCATGAAAACAGGCAGAACGCACACAAGAGACATGTATATAGCACCGGAAAATGTAAGGCGAGAAAGCACTTTATCTATATACTCTTTAGTTTTAAGTCCTGGGCGAATTCCAGGAATAAAACCGCCCTGCTTTTTCAAGTTCTCGGCTATATCTTTGGGATCAAAAATTATTGCAGTGTAGAAAAAACAAAAGAATATAATAAGAGCAACAAAAAATATGTTATACACAAGAGAATCAGGCATCAGGTTATTAGAAACTACATTTAACCAGTCTGCCTGAGAGAAACTTGCAATGGTTGCTGGAAACATCAAAATAGAAGATGCAAAAATTGCTGGAATAACACCTGCTGTGTTTAATTTAAGAGGCAAATGACTGGTTTGGCCGCCATACATTTTCCTGCCCATCATCCGCTTTGCATAATGTATTGGAAGTCTTCTCTGCGCCCTCTCAACATACACAATGGCCAGCAAAACTCCTACTATGATTGCTAAGATAAACATTGCTGCAAAGAGGGTTACCTCACCAG
>PWPY01000286.1 GCA_003558575.1 Desulfonatronovibrio sp. | reverse complement strand
TGGTGGCTGATCTTACAATTCCAGGCGGCATGGGGGGAAAGGAGCTTGTATCTGAGCTCAGATACAAGCTCCTTTCCCCCCATGCCGCCTGGAATTGTAAGATCAGCCACCAGTAAGTCAATTGGTTTGTTGTCTTTTTCTGCCAGGTCGTACTCAGTCAGTGCCTGGTGTCCATCTTTGGCCGTAACAACTTCGTATCCCAGCTCTTTAAGGTATTCGGCTGTTACTTCCAGTATATCCGGTTCATCATCCATGATCATAATTTTTGCCAGCAGTTTGGTGTGGCTTACTGGAGTGTTGGTTTTTTCAAGGGAGCTTTGAGAGGCTTCCAGTAAAATAGTAAATTCTGTTCCTTCCCCAGGAGTGGAATCAACGCTTATGTGACCACCATGTTTTTTTACAATGGAGTAAACAATAGCCAGGCCCAAGCCGCTTCCTTTCTGTTTGGTGGTAAAATAGGGATCAAAAATTTTGGCCAGATCATCCTGCCTGATGCCAATGCCGCTATCCCTGAACTTCAGCAATATGTATGGTCCAGGGTTCAAGGCGTATTCGTTTTTTTCATCAATGGTGATGTTGGCGGCATGGATATTAATCATTCCCCTGTGGGCCATGGCCTGATCAGCATTAATAGCCAGGTTCTGAATTATCTGTGAAATCTGGCCTTGATCAGCATAAACAGGCATAAGATCATTTTTTATGTCGAAGGCAAACTTTGCGGATGATCCGCTCAGGGCAAAGGATACTGTTTCCCTGAGAACTTTTTTCAGGTCAAATGTTTTTTTAATGGGCTCACCGCCCCTGGCAAAGGTCAGAAGTTGCTGGGTAAGATCCTTTGCCCTTATGGAAGCATTCTCAATACGCTGGAGGCTTCCCAGTAAACGGGGATTTTCTTTGGTCTGGGCTTTGGAAAGGGAGGTGTTGGCTAATATGACAGAGAGAATATTGTTAAAGTCATGGGCAATGCCTCCGGCCAGAAGAGCTATAGATTCTAATTTTTGCTGGCGGGCTACGTCCTGCTCCATCTGCAGTTTATGGGTAATGTCTGTAAAAGTGCAGAAAAAACCATTGAATTTTCCGGCATAGGTTACTGGAATGCACAGTAGATCAACATCAATTATCTGGTCTGATCTGGTTTTTCTTCTGGTTTGAAGGCTTATGTTTTTGCCCTGGTAGACTGTTTTGTTGATCTGATCCTTTTCATGTTCAAAGCCTTCAGGAACAGTTAAGTCATTGAGGTCGTCTCCAGCTATTTCAGACGCAGGGTATCCAAACAAAGATGTAAAGGCCTTGTTAACATCTACTACGCGAAATTTTTCGTCCGACATGACAATGGCTTTTGGCGAGTTGTCAAAAAGTTGCCTGAAGAAAACGCGCTGAAGTTCTATTGCCTGCCGTGCCTGCTCCTGATCAGTAATGTTTCTGGCAATGAGAACGCCGTAACCATTGGGTTTTAAAGGTACAATTTTACAGTTGATCTCAACAGGTATTATTTTTTTCAGGCTTGTGGTCAGTCTGGTATGAAAGATTTTTGAACAGATATGTTTTTGATTGAAGAAGTGATAGATTTTTTCCGCTTCATGGGTATCCATAAGGAAGGACAGGGAGCGCCCGACTATTTTTTTAGAACTGAAGCCCATGAGGTTTTCAGTTGTCTGGTTGATGTCAATTATTTTTCCCGAGGGGACATCTATGAGAATTATGAGATCATTGATATTGTCCAGAAGATTTCTGAACCGGGTGAGTTCGTCTAACTTGGATTTTAGTTCAGGATAATAGCTTTTCTGCATGGACTTGGGACCAAGTCCAATAAGCTTTTCCAGGGCATTGCTTTCATTTGCCGCCCGGTCATATGGTGCTGAGAAATATTTTCTGGACATCCTGAACACTCATTTCTTTGGGGTTGGTCAACATGCATGGGTCGTTTACCGCGTTCTGGGCCAGTTCTTGGATGGATTCCTTTTTAAGGCCAAGCTGACCAAGGGATTTTGTAAGCCCTGCTTCAAAATGCAGGTCCAAAAGTTTCTGGCTGAGAATATCACGGACATCATCGGGGTTCTTGCCCTGTGTATTCAATCCTAAAACTTCCGCAATCCTCGTGTACTTGTCAATCTCGCTGTCAAAGTTGAACTTTACAACCTTTGAAAGAAGCAGAGCATTGCACAAACCATGAGGAAAGTCCATGAGCCCGCCCAGGCTGTGGGCCATGGCATGCACAGCACCCAGGATGGCGTTGGAAAAGGCAAGTCCTGCGTGCAGGCTGGCCAGCATGAGCTTGTCTCTGTAAACAATCTCTTCAGGATTTTGTACTGCCTGAAGAATATTTTCATTGACCAGTTTTATTGCTTCAAGTGCATGGGCATCAGTCACTGAAAAAGATGCTTTGGATACATATGCCTCCACTGCATGGGTCAAGGCATCCATCCCGGTTTCAGTAGTGAGCTCAGGAGACATGCTCAGGGTTGTTTCAGGATCAATCAGAGCCATATCCGGAACCACGGCTTTGCTGACAATGGCAACTTTAACATTGCGCCGGGAATCATTAATAATGGCAAACTGAGATACATCTGCTGAACTTCCTGCAGTGGTAGGGATGCACACCAGAGGCGGAGAGGATATTTCAACCTGATCAATGCCTTCGAAGTCAAGAACATGCTTTTTATTGGAAGCAACAATGCCCGCGCCTTTGGCCAGATCCATGGGGCTTCCTCCACCAATGACCACGATGGCTTCACAGGATTCATCAGAAAAGACCTGAGCGCAGTGCATGACCTGATAATCTCTGGGGTTGGGGGAAACCTGGTCAAAATAGATAAAATCAATACCGGCATCCTCAAGGCTGCTTCGTATATCGTCCACCCATCCGTTTTTCTCCACACCTGGGTCAGAAATGAGCATGACTTTGTTAACGCCCAGCCTGGAGATGACGCTACCAGCTAAAAATCTGGAGCCTGAACCATATATGAACTCTGGAGCCACAAATTTACGCAGGTGCATGAGATTTTTTGTCATGAGAATGTTCCTCAGGGATGAATGATTGGTTGAGAGTTGCCTGCAGGTACAATAAGTTTGTTATCGTATCAGGGATGTTTGATTTATATCAACATAAATCAGGACTTATATCAAGCTGTAACAGTAAGGATTTGTCAGGTTCTCATTGGGTTGGTAAATATATTTTTTTGAAATCATCACGTATAGCTCTTGTTAAGACTCATTTCATGTTATATAATAATACTGAAAATTATTAGTCTCACAGACACTGGGTTGATAGTCTGCAAAGCCTTTACTATGTTTTCAATACGCTTTTAGGGCAGATTCCTGATATACAAGTCAAAAAACCATGATATCATATAATTTAGAAAAAGAACATAGAAGTGTGGGCAGCTACGGTGTTACCCTGATTGAGCTTCTGGTGGTCATTGGGCTGATGGCTATCCTAATGGCCATTGCCATACCCAGACTGGACCTGATCCAGACTTCCAGCCTCAACGGCGCGGCAAGGGTTGTATGGAGTGACATGCACCATGCTAAAATGACGGCTATTAAGGAGAACAGAAATATTTCCGTAGTGTTTAACGGAGATGGATACTACTTAGAACGGGAAATAGAAAATGATACCAATGAAATATTTTTTACCAGAAATATTTCTGATGATTATCCAGGTGTTTCAATTTCAAAAAGTTACGAAGATCCTTTGTTATTTTATGGAAAGGGCACTGCCAAGCCTCCATCTCAAACAATATCCATAAATCTTGGCAATGGGGAGAGCAAGTCATTTACAGTAATTTCCAGTGGCCGCATTGGGAGGATATTGTGATAAAACGATGGAGTATGAAAGGTGATAATGGATTCACTCTCATTGAGTTAATCCTGACCATATTTATAATGACGATTGCCTTGTTTGCCTTGTCGGCCTTGAAAAACTCTACTTTATTTTCAACTGTTTCTGCCCAGAGAGTTACAGAAGCAACAGCTTGTGCAGAAATGAAAATAGAAGAAATTGT
>PWPY01000186.1 GCA_003558575.1 Desulfonatronovibrio sp. | reverse complement strand
TTTTTTTGCGGTCAGGGCTGTCTTCAATAAAATGCTTGGCCTCGTTCATAACACCGTAGCAACTGTTGCATCCGGTCATAAGATCAATGTTCTTGTCTTCAGCCAGGGTTATGTTGCGTGATGATATGGAGCACCATGTATCCAGATCAAATGACGGGGCAGTACCCCAGGCCGGACAGCAGGTAGCTCCTTCCAGGTCTTCGATTTCAACCCCGAGGGCTGGAAAGACTTTACGGAAGGACTGCTCAATGTCCGGAGCTTTAAAGGGAATATTGCATCCCAGGTATAAACCGAGTTTTTCCATTTTGAGCCTCCTTTTAGAATATTCCCAACTCGCCCATGGGGCTGTTGTCCAACAGGGTCTGGATTTCTTTTTTGGCCTTTTCATTGTAAGCAGAAGTTGGCGCTTCCGGGGTAAGCCCGACTTTTTTGCGCAGCTCCCGGGCATCAGTAAACACAGCATGACCAGACTCGTACAGATTCATTTGACTGGTTACCGCAGAAGTGGAAAAGGCCAGGTCATTGGCCTGGTAGCGTCTGAAGGCAAAGACCACTTCCTGGGGCCTTACTCCCTGGGGACAGATTTCTGTACATCTGTTACAGGCCTGACAGCCCCATGTAGAGGATTCTTCAATCATCTCTTCAAGCTGACCATCCAGAACCTTTTTAATAAGCAATCTGCACAAGACTGGGAAACCAGCCTTGACACCGGGACAGATTGAAGAGCATGCCCCGCACTGAACGCATTTGAGAATCCCGGTTCCACCAAAGTCCATAATGGTTTTGACAGCTTCCGAGATCTTGTCACTGTCTAATTTTATATATTCCGACATATGGTTATCCTTTTGGAAGTTTTAAGTTTTAAGTTTTAAGTGTTAAGTTTTAAGTGTTACGATTTAAGAAAGGCAGACTGCCTGACCTGGCAGTTCTACTGCAACTTATATCCACTTGAAACTTATCAGGCAGTCAGCGCTCTGATCTGAGCGTAGATTTGTTCCTCTTCGTATCCGTGCAGAACAATAGCTCCTGATGGACAGGCTGTTGTACATACACCGCAACCCTTACATGCAGTCATGTCGATCTCGGCCCTGGGACGGTCAGCTACCATTCTGAAGGTTATGGCTTCATAGGGACAAAGAGGGATGCAGATACCGCATCCGCTGCACTTTTCAGCGTATATCTCGGATATGATGGGATC
This sequence comes from Desulfonatronovibrio sp., assembly GCA_003558575.1. Taxonomy (GTDB): domain Bacteria; phylum Desulfobacterota; class Desulfovibrionia; order Desulfovibrionales; family Desulfonatronovibrionaceae; genus Desulfonatronovibrio. The sequence continues at coordinate 2,814 of PWPY01000186.1, read as the reverse complement.
AATCCTAACCTTACCCTGAGCCAGAGGAACTGCAGCAACGGCTGCTGCCCCCTTGGCCTGGGATACAGTGTCTGGAATATCCTTGGGTCCCTGACAGCAACCAGCCAGGAAAAGACCCTGGACTGAGGTTTCCACCGGTCCAAGCTTGGGATGGAGCTCACGGTAAAAATGAGATCCACAGAACTGCAGGCCAGTGGCCTGGGCCAGCTTCTTGGCTGTTTCCGGGGCCTCAATGGCTGTAGCCAGGACAACCAGATCAGATTCATACTCAACAGGCACGCATGCTTCCATATCATAGGCCAGAACACGCAGTCGGTCTTCAGGCAGGATTTCCAATCCGCCTACCTTACCCTTGAGAATATTGATGCCCATACCGCGGGCACCGGTATAGTATTCATCATATTCCTTACCTGCGGCCCGAACATCAATAAAATGCATGTAAATATTGATATCTTTATACTTTTCCTTGATGAGCCTGGCCTGCTTAATCATGTACATGCAGCAGACCCTTGAACAGTAGGTATGAAATTTTTCATCTCTTGAGCCCACACAGGAGACAAAAGTGATGGTTTTGGGCTTTTGCTTGTCAGAGGGGCGAAGCAGTTTACCTTCTGAAGGACCGGTAGCTGAAATGATCCTTTCCAACTGAAGGGCAGTGACCACATTGGGAGAATCAGGAGCCAGCTCTTTGAACCACTTTTTGTCCATGACCTGATAGCCTGTGGCCACAACAATTGTGCCTACCTGGATCTCTTCAATTTCTCCCTGGGGATCAAACTGCTGACTGCGGTCTATGGCATCAGCCGGACAGGCCTCCTGACAGGGAGCAATCATGGGCTTGCCTGTTTTCTTACTGATCTTGGGCTCCTGGCCAAACTTATGGCCTTTACAGCTGATACAGCTGGCAGCGTCCACAACTGCCTTTTTAGGCACAGCCTGGGGGAAATGAATGTATGCCGCACCCCTTGGGGATAATCCCTGGTTGAATTCATCCGGTATTTTGCCCTTGGTCTGCTCTAAGCAGACTTCAGCACAGTCCCCGCAGCCGGTACACTTTTTCCAGTCAATATATGACTGCTTATGCCTGACCTTGACTTTAAAATTGCCTACAAAACCTTCCACTTCCTCCACTTCACTGTAGGTCATGAGCTTAATATTGGGATGGTTGCCCACATCAACCATAAGGGGAGTAAGGATACAGGCAGAACAGTCATTGGTGGGAAAGGTCTTGTCTAACTGGGCCATGATTCCGCCTATGGACGGATCTTTTTCCACCAGATAGGTAGTGTAGCCCATATTAGCCAGTTCAAGGGCCGAGGATATGCCTGCCACTCCACCGCCTATGACCAATGCAGCCTTGGTCACATCAACAAACTTGTCTTCTAAGGGTTTAAGCCTGGCAGCCTTTCCCACGGCACTGGCCATAAGCTTCATGGCTTTTTCCGTGGCCAGTTCAGGTTCATCCGGGTGAACCCAGCTGTCCTGGTCCCGGATATTGGCCATTTCAAAGAGATATTTGTTCAGCCCTGCAGCCTCCACTGCTGCCCTGAATATGGGCTCATGGGTTCTGGGGGTACAGGCGGCAACCACCACCCTGTCCACCAGCCCCTCTCTGATGTCCTGTTTAATAAGTTCCTGTCCGGAATCAGAGCACATGAAAAGGTCTTTACGGGCAATCGCCACGTCCGGTAAAGTTTCTGCGAACGCTCGCACCGACTCAATGTCAATGACTCCGGCGATGTTTGTACCGCAATGGCACACATATACGCCTACCTTGGGCATGATATACCTCCTTGGGCCTTTGGTTGAAAAAAATCAGACCAGATTGTTGAATGATTTCAACTGATCTGAATTGCTTACCAGCTTACTGTAAAAGTACTTATTTAACTGGATGTTCAAAAATTCCATGTGCAAGAAAAAAAAGTTCAAGATAACAGAGCATTTATGAATCGAAAGGGTTTGAACTTTTTGCAATGACGCAACACCTGGAAGATTTTCAACAATTAGTTACGGTTTTTAAAAAATGATACCATATTAACACGCATTACTTACAATTTATGCTATTGATGTGTAAGACTGGAAAAGAACGTATCTATTTAAGGCATTAGCTGTAATTGTGAAAAAATGTCCAATACTTATTTTAAATCGTTGCGCATGAATATGATTGAATATATCTATATGGACTGTTAGCTATAGTAATGTGAAAAAGTGCCTTGTTTTGTTCAATATCGTGTTTTAGATAAAAGGATGGATTCCATGACCAAAACTTTTGTTCTGATACTTCTTGATGGGCTGGGCGATCGTTCTTATCCTGAACTTGAAGACAAAACCCCTTTGCAGGCAGCTGACACCCCATTCCTTGATGAATTGGCAGACATGGGCTGCAACGGACTTTTCCATGCCTCACTCCAAGGTCAGGCCCTGCCCAGTGAAAATGCTCATTTTGCCATGTTCGGGTATAAGCCCGAAGAATTTCCTGGCCGCGGTGCCCTTGAAGCCATAGGTGCAGGCATAAATCTGGGCCATAATGACGTGGCTGTCCTGGCCAATCTGGTTCAGGTAGCTGAAAAAGATGGCTGTCTGAAATTTGTCCGGGAGAAGGTAAAAGCAGATCAGGACAGGTTTGACCAAGCCTTTGAGAAAGTTGCCCGGTTCAATTCTAAAGGCGTAGAAATTAAGCTTATTCCCTATAAAAAGTCTTTTGCCATTATTCTTCTTCAAGGTGATGTTTCGCCCTTCATTACTGATTCAAACCCCATTGTTGAAGGACGCAGACTTTTGCAAATTGTTCCCTGGAAGGACTTCAGCACCCAC
>PWPY01000006.1 GCA_003558575.1 Desulfonatronovibrio sp. | reverse complement strand
TTATTTTCTGTCTGGTCACACATAACCTGCAGAGATTGAAGTATAGGCACTCCTGAATTGATCATGGTGGAAAACTGTCTGCTGAAAACAACCATATCCCTGGAGCTGACCCCGCCCTCCAGAAATGTTCCCTCCAATATGTCTTTGGGCTTGGGCTTGACCTTTATTTCAGAAAAGCCTCGTCTTTTGAGGACGGTTTCTGCCATGTCCAAGCTGGGAGCATCAAGGTCTCCCTTAATTTTTTTACCTGCACGATTATTAGCTTTGTAAATAAATATTGGCATGGCTTACCTCATGAGGACCTGATGTTTTTTAAAAAAGCCGTTATATATTGGTGCTTCTCAATACTTCCTGGGCAGTGGTAATTCCTGCCGCCATCTTCATAAGCCCGCTTTTGCGCATGGTAATCATGCCTTCTTCAATGGCTGCTCTTCTAAGCTCCAGTTCGTTGGCGCCGGCAAGAATCAATTCCTGAATCCTGCTGCTTACTGTCAGGACTTCATACAGCCCGGTTCTGCCTCGGTAACCTGTCTGGTTGCATTCATCGCATCCATAGGCCTGAAATATTTTTGCGCTGGCAATTTCATCGCTGTTCATGCCCATATCCTTAAGGGCAGGTTCGTCAATATCATCAGGTGTCTTGCATACAGGACAAAGCCTGCGCACTAAGCGCTGGGACATGATCACGTTAACAGCTGATGCTACGAGAAAGCCATCCACACCCATATTCACCATTCTGGTCAATGTGGAGGCTGAGTCATTGGTGTGCAGGGTGGCCAGAACGAGATGGCCTGTCAAAGCAGCTTTGACAGCGATTTCAGCGGTTTCAAGGTCGCGCACTTCGCCTACAAGGATAATATCCGGGTCCTGGCGCAAAAAAGAACGCAGGGCAGAGGCAAATGTCAGCCCCACTTCTTCCATGACCTGAACCTGATTTACGCCCTGAAGGCTGAATTCCACAGGGTCTTCAGCTGTGGAAATGTTTACCCCTTCTTTATTCAGCTCCATAATGGCTGAGTACAGAGATGTTGTTTTGCCTGAACCGGTAGGGCCTGTGACCAGAACCATGCCGTAAGGTTTTTTAATGGCAGATTCAAAGGCATTGAAAGAATTTTCCTCTAAGCCAAGCTTGACCATGTCCACCTGCAGGGCTGATTTATCCAGCAGGCGCATGACCACTTTTTCTCCGAACAAAGTGGGAAGAATGGATACCCGAAATTCCATGGCCTTGCCGTCAGGAGTCCTGACCTTGATACGGCCATCCTGAGGCAGCCTTTTCTCAGCTATGTTCAGGTGAGACATGATCTTTAGCCTGGAAATAATGGCGTTTCTCATGCCAATGGGAGGACGCATGACTTCTTTGAGCATTCCATCAAGACGCATCCTGACTCTGAATTCTTTTTCATAAGGTTCAATGTGTATATCAGATGCTTTTTTATTGATGGCTTCCATAATAATCAGGTTGACCATTTTGACCACAGGAACCTGTGATGCAGCTTCAAGGGTTGAGGAATCGTCCCGGTCTTCTTTTTTTTCACTTACAGATATGTCCTGGGCAGCCATATCTGCCAGCAGGTCATCAAAATTATCACCGCCTTTATCCCGGAACTTTTCCAAGGCCTTAACTATGGAAGACCTGGTGGAAAGATGAACTACCGGTTCCAGTCCGGTAACAAAGCGAATATCATCTAAGGCAGTGATGTTGTCCGGTTCAAAGCAGGCTAAAAATAATTTTTTTCCGCTGATATGAAATGGAACTGCCTGGTATTTATTCCATTTGGACTTTTCCAGGGTATCCATGACAGATTCTGGAATATTCATGGCCCCTGGTTCTACAACAGGCAGACCAAGACTTTGAGCCATGAAATCCCGGTATTGCTGTTCTGAAACAATTTTTACAGAAAGAGCGGCCCTGGCAAAGTCCAGCCTCTGCTTTGACTGTTCTGCCTGAACAATTTTTATCTGTCTTTCGTTAAGACCGGCCCATTTAATGAGCCTTGCTGCTGGAGAATTTTCATTCATAAAATATGGACAACCTTTTTTAAAATTTCTCTGTCAGCCGGCAGAAAGTCCTTCTCATTGATATCTGCCGGATGGATCCAGATAAGTTCCTGTTTTTCTCTGGAATGAACCTGTCCTTCAAAGCTGTTTACAATAAAAAAATGTACATGGGCATTGATATGATCATAGCTTTTTTTGATGCTGGTCCACAACCAGAAATCAACAGGTTTAATGCTGATCTCTTCCTGGAGCTCTCTTTTCAGAGCATTTTCAACAGATTCTCCGGGTTCAGCTTTTCCTCCGGGAAACTCCCAGAATCCAGCCAGGGTTTTACCCGGCGGCCTTTTTACTGTTAGAATCAGGCTCTCTTTAACCACAATTCCGGCTGCTACTTTAATCCATTCCATGAATAATTACGGCTTTTTGGACTCAAGATCCATGATTTTTTTTTCCAGACTCTCAAGGCTGTGCATAAGGTCTTCGTTTTCTTCAACCAAGCTCTGGTATTCTTTGTTGAGGGCCTTGAACTTTTCTGGTTCCTGGTAGGTTTCAGGCAGAGCCATTATTGTCTCAACCTCTTCCTGTCTGATGAGACATTTTTCAAGTCTAATTTCTTTGAGACTGTATTCCTGTTTCAAGGGCTTAAGCAGTTGATAGATTTCATTTCGAAGCTGAGCTTCCTGCCTGCGTTTTTGTTTCTGAGAACATTCCTCTTTTTTTTGTGCAGTGGGATCTTCCTGTAAAGACTCAGGCCGGATATTTTCCTGAGTTTTAATTATATAATTTCGGTAGTACTGGTCAAAATCAACTCCATGCTGAACAATGCCACATTTATCAAGAGACCAGACCTCTCTGGCTACCTTTGATAGCAGAAATCGATCATGGGCAATCATAAATACTGCTCCAGAAAAATCATTGAGTGCAGCTATGAGGGCTTCTCTGCTTTCCATGTCCAGATGGTTGGTAGGTTCATCCAATAAAAGCAAGTTGGCCTTGACGAGAAAAAGCGAAGCCAGAATAAGACGTGATTTTTCTCCGCCACTGAGACTTGCTGTTTTTCTGTCCCAGAAAGTTTCATCAAGCATAAAAAGACCCAGAACCGAACGTATTTCCTCTTCTGTGGGGTTGTCCCTGGCAAGCCTTCTTATTTCAGTAATAACAGTGTTTTCCAGAATCAATGTATCTGTCTGGTGCTGGGTAAAGTAACCGGGCCAAGTGTTTTGTCCTAATTTTGCAGTCCCTCTGTCAGGGGAAAGCTGTCCCATGATAAGTTTGAAAAGGGTTGACTTGCCGCTTCCATTGGGGCCCATAAGGGCGATTTTCTGTCCGTCAAAAATCTGAAAATTGAGATCCTTAAAGATCTGGGGCTTTCCCTCATGAGTAAAATCCATATCAGAACAGGTTATGGCCACCCGGCTGGCTTTTCTGGGAAGGGGCCAGGAAAAGTTCAGGGTCTTTCCTTTCTGGTCTGAAGTGAATTCATTCATTCGGGAAGAAAGCTTGCCCATTTGAGACAGCCTGGCCTGGGCCTGTTTAGCTTTTGTAGCTTTATATCTGAATCGATCCACGAAAGATTTCAGGTGTTTGATCTGACCAGAGATCTTTTCCCGCTCCTTGTCTTTAAGGATTTCCCTTTGTTCGTGCCATGTTATAAATGAGCTGTAATTGCCCTGTCTAAAATATGGTTTGTCAAAGCCCAGGTGAAGGACATGGGTGGTTACCTTGTCCAGAAAGAAGCGGTCATGGGCCACAAGCACAAGGATGCCGGAAAAATTGAGGAGATAGTCTTCAAGCCAGAGGACAGCTTCCATATCCAGATGGTTGGTTGGTTCGTCCAGAACAAGGACGTCAGCTCCCTGAAGCAACACCCGCGAAAGTTTGGCCCTCTCCCTCCATCCTCCGGATAACAGTCTTAAGGGCGAATTAAATGTTTTCTCTTCAAACCCCAGTCCAGACAGGATTTTTTCAGCCCTGTATTCGGGATTATAGCCATGAGATTCTTCCATCTCAGCCTGGATATGGGATAATTTTGTAAGCTGGTCATTATCTTTCAGTGCAATGGCTTTTTTCCATTTACTCCAGAATTGACCCCAGTCAGGGAGGACATCCAGGACATACTCCAGAAGGGATGAGTCAAGCTCATGGTCCTGAAGTTCCTGGGCAACATAACCTGTGCGCATTCCCCTTGGCCTGGAGATATTGCCTGTGTCAGGATCCACAAGGCCGGCGATCATTTTCAGAATTGTGCTTTTTCCGCAGCCGTTGGGACCGGTCACTGCCAGTCGGTTGCCTGAATTGACCTCAAAGGTAAGGTCTTTAAACAGTTCTTCGCCGCTGTAATTTTTGGAAATATTGCTGATGGTTATTTTCATTTATGGTAATTTTTTATAAAAGTTTTAAGTTTTAAGGGTTAAGGGTTAAGGGTTAAGGGTTAAGTTTTAAGGGTTATATGCAGGCTAAAAGTGCATCTCTTTTGTCAAACGCAGGCGTTACACCAGGGTGGACCCTGGACCAAACCGACAAGTAACTTACACCCATCAAAAACCTGGATTCCGGCTTTCGCCGGAATGACGGTAAAGAGTAAAAACGTTCTTAAACCGTCACCCCGGATCCCGGATCAGAGTCCGGGACAGGCTTTGATCCGGGGTCCAGTTTTTTTGAAGTTACTTAGAAGCGTACCACCCGGGCATGCCCGGGATCAAACCTCTAAGTAATTTTTAATTTGTCTCAAGCTGGGATTGCTTCGCTCGAAGACTCGCTCGTAATGACAACTAATATGTCACAGGTGAAGTTACGCAAAACCTGTCATTGCGAGGGAGCTTAAGCGACCGAAGCAATCTGTATGACAAAGCCGTAAAGTCCTGGTTTTATTGCCAATACGCTTCAAGTTGCTTGTAAGGTTTGATAAAAGACACAGGAAATAAATTTTTAAGTGTCAAAGTATTCATGACATACAGTAGTCAGTTCTGTTTAATGACCAGCAAACTATTAATCCAGATAAATTATAAAATCAATTTTCTTGGCATCCTATTCAGTTTGTATCTGTATCCTTGTTGTAAGGGTGATTAGAAACAGCCTGGTTTTTGATATTGTTTTTTCTACAAGGAAAAGATAGCAGAATAATAAATTTGGACTTGTTCAGCCTGAGAATTATTTCGCAGGGCATGATTTCGAATAATAAACCAAGGAGGACAAGGTTAATGTTACCTCAGGATTTTCAGTATACCAGATCCCATGAATGGGTGAAAGAAGATGGTGAGTGTTTTATCGCGGGAATTACCTTTTTTGCACAGGAACAGTTAGGGGACATAACCTTTGTGGAGTTGCCTGAGGTGGGCAAACTCGTTGAGCAGGGGGATGAAATGGCTGTGGTGGAGTCAGTAAAGGCAGCAAGTGAAATATATGCTCCAATATCCGGGGAGATCATTGCAGTGAATACAGATCTGGAGGATACACCTGAACTCATCAATGAGGATCCTTTTGGCAAGGGCTGGATAATCCGGATCAAGTCATCCGCAACAGTGTCCAATCTTTTAAGTGCTGATGAATACGCTCAATTAATCCAAGGCGATTAACTGCCTGAAGGTCTGATAAGCCATGCCTTATATACCACATACTTTGCAACAGCAAAAAGAAATGCTTGAGGTCATCGGAATTGGGTCCATGGAAGATCTTTTCAAGGATATTCCCAGGGATTTAAGGGCCGGGAACTTTCACATTCCTCCGGGCAAAAGCGAAATGGAGGTTACTGAATATATCAGAAAGCTTGCATCCTTCAACAGTACCGGGCTTAAGAGCTTTCTGGGAGCAGGGTTTTACGATCATTATATTCCTGCGGCTGGTCCAGCCCTTGTTTCACGTTCAGAATTTTATACGGCCTATACTCCGTATCAGGCGGAAGCATCTCAGGGAAGCCTGCAGGCCCTTTTTGAGTATCAGAGTGCAATGTGCAGGCTGTTAAATATGGATTTTGCCAATGCTTCAGTTTATGATGGAGGGACTGCCATTTATGAAGCCATGATGATGGCTGTGCGTCAGAACAAGCGTAAGCGCATTATTATATCCGCGGATCTGAGTCCCATTTATCAAGCAATGCTCAGTTGCTACACCAAAAATCTGCATCTTGAGTTGAAAGTGATTGATCACAACCATGGATTGGCAGCAGTGCAGGACCTTGAAAAGGCCATAGATGAAGATTGCGCGGCTTTAATTGTTCAGAATCCCAGCTTTTTCGGGAATATTTTCGATTACAGCGATCTTTTCTCCAAGTGTCGCGAGCTTGGGATAATCTCAATAATTTCAGTATATCCTCTTCTACAGAGTGTCCTTAAAACCCCAGGTGAAATGGGCGCTGACATTGCCGTTGCCGAGGGACAGTCCTTAGGCCTGCCCTTAAGTTTTGGCGGGCCCTATCTGGGAATTATGACCTGCACCCGCAAACTCATCAGACAGATGCCCGGCAGGATTGTGGGACGTACTAAGGATACTCAAAGCAGGGCTGGATATGTGTTGACTCTCCAAACCAGAGAACAACATATCCGAAGGGAGAAGGCCACATCAAATATCTGCTCCAACCAAAGCCTGTGTGCGTTGCAGGCCCTGGCCTATATCTGTCTTATGGGTCCGGAGGGCCTTAGTCAGACAGCCTTGAAAAGTATGGATCTGGCTCATTACGCAGCCTCAAAACTGACTTCCATTGAGGGGGTGGAACTTTTAAACAACGCCCCTTTTGGCAATGAATTTGCCCTTAAGCTGCCCATTAATGCCTATGATCTTATTGGGGACATGGTTCGCGAGGGATATGTGCCTGGATTTCCTCTGAGCAGATATTATAAGGACATGGAAAATTGTCTTCTTGTGGCCTGTACTGAAAAGGTTAGCCAGCAGGATATAGGCGTTTTATGCGAACTAATCAGGGGGAAGCTCAATGAAAACAATTTTTGAACAATCAGTAAACGGGCGTCTAAGTCCTTTTCAGAAAGATAATGAGGGTACGGATAATAATTTTCTGCCTGGAGAGTTGACGCGCAAATCACCTCCTGACTTGCCGCAAATGAGCGAGCTCGATGTCGTACGTCATTTTACTAAGCTTTCCAGGCGTAATTTTGGAGTAGACTCAAATTTTTATCCCCTTGGCTCATGCACCATGAAATACAATCCCAAGTTCATGGAGCAGGTGGCGCAACTCCCTGCCTTTACAGAGCTGCATCCTCTTCTGCCTCAGCTAAAAGGAGCCGGTCTTTATACTCAGGGAGCCTTAGAGGTGATTTATGATCTGGAAGACCTGCTCTGCCGGATAACCGGAATGGATGCTTACACTCTCCAGCCTATGGCCGGAGCCCATGGAGAGCTCACCGGAGCAATGCTCATGGCTGCTTACCATCACAAAAAAGGTAATCACAAGACCAAAATAATCGTTCCTGATTCTGCCCATGGAACCAACCCGTCATCTGCAGCTATTGCCGGTTATGATGTGTTGACCATAAAATCCAGAGACGGGATAATTGATCCTTCAGCCCTAAAGGATGTTCTTGACGACCAGGTGGCAGGAATAATGATGACCTGTCCCAATACCCTGGGGCTTTTTGAAACTCATCTGTCGGAAATTGTTGATCTTATTCACTCAGTTGATGGTCTGCTTTACTACGACGGTGCAAATCTCAATGCTGTACTTGGCAGGATGCTTCCGGGGGAGGTGGGCTTTGATGTGGTTCACCTGAACCTGCATAAAACCTTTGGTACACCTCATGGAAGTGGTGGGCCTGGCTCAGGGCCTGTGGGTGTCAATAAAAAGCTTGAACCTTTTCTTCCCATATCCAGAGTGGTGCGCCTTGATGATGGGCAGTTTTTTCTAAAGTACGACTATCCTGACTCCATTGGCTATATCGCTCCGTTTTATGGGAATTTTGCGGTGATGCTCAAGGCTTACGCTTATATTCTTCGTCTGGGCAGGGAAGGCCTGTTGCGCGTTTCAGAAAACGCTGTTCTTTCTGCCAACTACTTAAGAAAAAAATTGGAAAATCACCTTCATATTCCTTACAACAGAACCTGTATGCATGAGTTTGTAGCCTCCGCGGTCAACCAGGCTGAAAAAGGGGTCAGGGCAGTTGATATAGCCAAGGCTCTTCTGGACAAAGGACATTATGCTCCAACAGTGTATTTTCCTCTTATTGTTAAAGAATGTCTGATGATCGAGCCTACAGAGACAGAGAGCAGGGAAACCCTGGATACTTTTGTAGATGATTTCATTGAGATTTTGAAACAGGCTGAAGAGAACCCTGAATTTGTTAAAGGTTCACCACAGAATACCCCCGTTACACGGCTTGATGAGGTTCTGGCAGCCAGGAACATGAAATTGTGCATTTAGTTATTACGGTAAATAGATACAAAGAAACAATTCTGGTGCATTATGAAGTATGACCTTGTGATAATTGGCGGCGGTCCAGGTGGTTATCAGGCTGCTCTTAAAGCAGCTGAAAATAATCTGAAAACAGCTCTGGTGGAGGGTGGCCAGATTGGTGGAACATGTCTGAATAGAGGCTGCATCCCTACCAAGCTTTTTCTGGGAGCAACATCAGTTGTTGCAGAGCTGGAAAGCCAGAAAAGACTGAGACTTGCTAAGGGAAGTGCAGACTTTGATCTATGCAGCCTTCAGAACAGAAAGAAAACCATCATCAGCTCAACCAGGAAGCACATGCTGTCTAAACTTGAAAAGTCAGGCGTGGATATTTTTCTGGAACAGGGTAGACTTGGTGGGGAAGGGACAGTAATAGCAGGTGACAGCCGCTTAAACTGCAGACATATTATTATTGCCACAGGTTCAAGGTCCGGATTTTTTCCAGGCATGGAGCCAGATCATGAATCAATTCTTACATCAACAGATGCTTTGGAGCTGCGCGATGTTCCTTCCACCTTAACTGTGGTGGGAGCTGGTCCTGTGGGTCTGGAGATAGGGCAGATATTCAGCCGTCTTGGTGCCAGAGTAACGCTTGTGGAAGCTATGGAAAGGGTTGCTCCCTTAGAAGATGAGGATGTGTCAAAGGAATTGACCAGGTACCTCAAAAGGGAGAAGTGGGATATCAGGATAGGAGTTAAGGTCACGGGGATTGAGAGAGAGTCCGGTACACTGAAAGTCCGGTTAGATAGCAATCAGAATATTGATTCTGAGAAGTGCCTTCTTGCTCTGGGAAGGTTACCAAATGCAGAAGGTCTTAATCTGGAGTCATCGGGCATTAAAACTTATGGGCCCGGATGGGTCAGGACAGATGAAAACCTCATGGCAGCTCCAGGATTTTATGCCATTGGCGACATTAATGGCAGGTCCATGTACGCTCATTCAGCTGCGCATCAGGCTGACTTTGTACTGGAGCATATTTTGGGGTCATCCAATGAGCCTTACTTTGACAAGCTGGCTCCAGCATGTATTTATGGTTCCATGGAGATAATCAGGGCAGGTCAGACCCGCAGAGAACTTTCCATCAAGAATGTACCCTTTGGTGTGTCTAAAGTAACTCTCGCTGGAAATGCCATAGCCCAGGGTCATGGTCAGGTTCAGGGCTTTATCAAGGTTTTCTGGTCAGACCAGAGAGTTATGGGAATAACAGGAATTGGACATGGTCTTTCAGGGCTCATTACACTGGCCCAGGTAATAGTGGATCAGAAATGGAGCAGGGATGAAGTGAAAAAACATATCTTTGCGCACCCAACCCTTGATGAGGCCCTTAAGGAAGCACTTCTAACCCCGGTTGAGGTGGAAAGTCACGAGGGTTTATAGTTTTATAAGCGTCCCGCACGGGTGGACCGGGCCCCACACCGACAAGTAACTCGAAATGACCTCAGCGCGTAGATTGCTGCACTTTGCTTATAACGAGGACTGGCTGCGCTCTAAAACTCTTTCGCAGTGACACCTGCCAGCCACAGATGTGCTAACGCAACACCTGTCATTGCGAGGGAGTTTTGCAATCTGTATGACAAAGTCATAAAATACTTAATTTATTGCTTAAACAACCAAGTTGCTTAAAAGTAATATTCTGTCTTGACTAATAAGAAGGCAATAGTTAATTTGTTTATTTACTTTTTTTAAGGAGAATATCATGAAGAGAACATATCAGCCAAGTAAAATTAAACGGAAAAGGTCTCACGGATTCAGGGTACGCATGAAAACCAAGAGTGGGCGTGCAATAATCAATCGCAGAAGGGCCAAAGGTAGAAAAAGATTGTCCGTCTAACTTATGGCAGACATTTACGGATAACCAAGCGGCCCCTGTTCCAGGAATGTTACTCAAGGGGCCGTCGTTATTTAACAGCCAGCTTTATAATCTTTATCAGGCCTAATGATCTCCCGAATTTTCGATTGGGGATTGCCGTACCGGGAAAAGTTGGTACGGCTGTAAAACGAAACAGGATAAAAAGGCTTGTCAGAGAGTGCTTCAGGCTCAATCAGTACCAGATCAAAATTAAATCCGATATAGTCGTTGTCTGCAAAAGAAAGCCCGGGCTTGAAAACCTTAATCAGGCCATGGTCAATAATGAAATAATGACTCTCTTAGACAGGGTCGCCCGTTTAAAGCCTGGTCTGGATCAAAGCTGATCAGGCATAGATACTTATAAAGTATGTCATCAATAAAATGCGATATATCCTATTAAAGCTAATAACTATCTACCAGTTTGTCCTGTCGCCCTTTTTCCCTTCCGTATGCAGATTTCATCCAACATGTTCAGAGTATTCAAGAGAAGCGATCATAAAGCATGGTATTGTCAAAGGGCTGCTGTTGACGGTTTTTCGCATTCTCAGGTGCAATCCTTTTTTTAAATCGGGGCATGATCCTGTTCCTGATGATTTTTCATTTTTCAAGTCCTGCAGGAGCCGAGCCCTGAGCGGATCTGCAAGACGTCCTGTGGCAGCCGACAGCCCATGTTGTCAGGTGGTGACCACAGGATCAAGCATTACATCTCTCAAATCCACCTTCAGGAGTCAGTAAATATAATGGAAATACATAGAGTTCTCATAGCTGTAGTTCTGTCCCTGGTTGTTCTTGTTGTCTGGAATGTAATATTTCCACCGGCCCCTACTCAGCGTCCAGCCACAGAACAAACCGAGGTTGAAAGAAGTGTTGAAACAGAAGCGCGGACCCCGGAACCTTTCAGTCCTGAAAGAGCGGCTCCCAGGGAAGTTGCTCAATTTGAAGCTGTAGAAGGGCAACAGATCAAAGTGGAGACTCCTCTTTACAGGGCTACCTTCAACAGCTCCGGTGGAGTGCTGGAACATTTTGTTCTAAAAAAATTCAAGCAGACCATTGATCCTGATGCACCCAGTATTGATCTTATTACCCCTAGGTCTTTGGCCAAAGGTCCTATGGGTATTTCCTGGAACAGGATCCCCACCTGGATAGAAGGAGACTGGTCCTTTGACGGAGAGGACATAAATATTGGATCTGGCGAAGAACAGAGTCTGACATTCACTGGCCGGGTGGGTGGTATTGATATTATCAGGACGATGACTTTTACGGCTGACAGCTATGAGATCAAAGAGGATATTGAAGTTATAAATACCACTGAATCTCAGGTAGTGGGAGAATTAAGCAATATTCTGGCTACACCAGCTTTTTCAGATGACAGATATAACCCCACCAGAGTTGCTTATTTTGACCATGATGGTCTCAGCCATGAAAAGGATAAACAGCTCAGGGAAGGATTCGTTCATCAGAACGGACTTAAGTGGGCCGGTATAGGCAATCACTACTTTCTCCTGGCTTTTGTTCCTCAGACCTCACAGGATTCAATACTCAGGGCAGAGCTGGAAAATGAAATATACAGGATAGCAGTAGCTGAAAACATATATATAGATCCTGGTATGGCCAGAACAATGGCCAATACATACTATATAGGACCCAAGGACAGGGACTATCTTATTGATGCACCAGCTGAGCTGCACAGGGCTATATATTACGGATGGTTCAATGTTATAGCCAAACCCTTAATAATTTCACTGAATTATTTCCACGGCCATACTGGAAATTACGGCGTAGCAATTCTTATTTTGACCTTAGTTATTAAGATTATATTTTGGCCCCTGGCCCAGAAGAGCTACAAATCCATGAATCAGCTTAAAAAGCTGCAACCCATGATGGCCAAGATCAGGGAGAAGTATAAAGACGACCGCACCAAGATGAATGAAGAAATGATGCGGCTCTATAAAACATATAAAGTCAATCCTGCTGGAGGTTGTCTGCCAATCCTGGTTCAGATTCCAGTTTTTATAGCCCTTTATCAGGGGCTTATGGGCGCTGTTGAACTGCGCCATGCTACGTTTATTCAATATCTGCCTTTTACAGATATTGTCTGGCTGGCAGACCTTTCTGCAAGGGATCCATTTTATATAACCCCTCTGGTGATGGGTGCTACCATGTTTCTGCAACAGAAAATGGCACCGGCTCCAGGTGATCCTTTGCAGGCCAAGATAATGCTTTTCCTTCCTCTGGTCTTTATTTTTATCTTCATAACTTTTCCATCCGGGCTTGTGCTATACTGGTTGACAAACAATGTCCTCTCCATTGGTCAGCAATGGTGGTGTCTCAGGCAGGTAGGTAATAAACCGCTTCCAAAACCTGATGAGAAAAAGGAAAGCAGTGAATCTCCTGCAGAAAAGCCCAAAGCGGTCCCGTCTGGAAAGGCAGCTAAGAAGAAAAAGAAAAAACAGAAATAAACAGCCCTGGGTATGGACCCTGAGCTTTATTTGATCTTTGAAATTGACACCTCTATCAGTTAGTTGAATAAGTCTTTATCTGGACAGAAAACTTGCAGTAATTCTGTAGTGACAGTTTACCGTGTGTTCAGGCAGAGAGAATAGCCGGAGATTTCCTTTTGTTGTCAGATCCTCTGGTTTTTCAATTTTTTGTGTACCTGGAATTAATGAACAGTCTGTCCAATCAGAATTTATGCAATAATCTGTAGAAAGGTCTTCAGTTTGCCTGAAGTTATTATTCAGGAATAACAGATTTCTGAAATAACCTTGTGCGCATTGCATGTATTTCCCGAATCGGGGCTGACGCACATTCTTAAATAAATATATTTCAGCGCGGACTGATATCTATCACTTTAAGGAGTAACAATGGAAGAATACGTTGAATTTACAGGCAAAGATGTTGATGACGCTATTGCCAGCGCCTGCAGTCACTTCAACCTTGACCGTGATAAACTGGAAATTGAAATAGTCAGCGGTGGATCATCCGGCATATTTGGCCTTGTGGGAGTGAAAAAAGCCAGGGTAATGGCCAAAAAAAGAACTCTCATCAACTCAGAAGAAGCAGATAATAATCAGCAGGAAAAAAGAAAGCCCAAGGAAAAGCCCCGGGCTGCAAAAAAAGAACATCCCCTTAAGGATATTCCAAAACCAAAACCAAAAACAAAAGAAACAGAAACTGATACCAGAAAAAAGCAGCATAACGACCCGGTTCTTCAAAAGAAAAACGATAAACCTCAGGCTGTTCAGGAAAAACCTGTTCTGGAAAATATTGAGAATATTTCAGAACAAAAGGCAGACACCCCTGAGAAAGACGTAATTCCAAGTGATCCCGGTTTGAAAAATTTTATCCAGGAGCTTATGGTAAATTTGACCTCGCCATTGTCTCCTGAAGCTGAAATAACTGTAAATGATCAGACCAAGCCCATCGGCGTAATAATTAAGGATGAAAGTACTTCAGAGCTTCTCATTGGCAGAGATGGACAGACACTGAGCGCCATACAATATATCGCCAACAGGATCATTGCTAAAAACTGGCCTGGCGCAGCCAGGATTCAGGTGGATACTGAAGATTTTCTTGAAAAACAGAATGAAAAATTACAGCAGAATGCCCAACAGCTTGCGTCCAAAGCCAAAAAGGTCGGCAAGACCATGAGTACCAGGCCACTTAGTTCCTATCACCGCAGGATAGTGCATATGGCGTTACAGAATGATAAAAAGGTCAGGACCAAAAGTAAGGGTGACGGGCCCATGAAAAGGGTGCTTATCATGCCAAGAAACAGACGGAGAAAACCTTCACAGGAATAAATCAATGAGGAAGGGGCCGGGAAAGATTCCCTGCCCCTTTTTTTGTCAGTTGGTAAAGTAGACAGAAATAAATGTATCTATTTATCATACAGTGAGTACAGCCTGCGTCCTGATTGGTTTTCTGTTGCTGCAAACTCCCAGCATAAGCCCGTAAGTCAAAAACATTAATTTATTCAGGTAGCCGAGAGTCTGTTTTATATCCATGATTTTGACTAACGGTCTCAGGGCTGGTCAAACAAGCAGCAATGGCGAAAATCAACCAGGATGCAGGCATTATACAAAAGTAAAAATGTAGTGAACAGTTAAATAAATTTTCTAATAATGCAGCACAGTCAAGATACCATTACAGCCATAGCAACGCCCATGGGGGTGGGAGCAGTAGGGATCATCCGCATGAGTGGCCATCAAAGTCTTGATATTATAGGTAAAATATTCAGGCCTTCTGGTGGAAAACTAAAGCCCTACCAGCTAAAACATGGATGGATCAGCGACATGCATGGGAATATTCTGGATGAAGTTCTTGTGAGCTTTATGCCAGGGCCTCGTTCCTATACAGGTGAGGATATTGTTGAGATAAACTGCCATGGGAATCCCGCGATTCTGGAAGGTG
Source organism: Desulfonatronovibrio sp. (assembly GCA_003558575.1). GTDB lineage: Bacteria > Desulfobacterota > Desulfovibrionia > Desulfovibrionales > Desulfonatronovibrionaceae > Desulfonatronovibrio. The sequence continues at coordinate 559 of PWPY01000006.1, read as the reverse complement.
TAATGGACACGCTTATATCTCTTGGCGCCAGGGAGGCACAGCCGGGAGAGTTTACCAAGAGGGCTTACCTAAATAATAAAATGGACCTGACCCAGGCGGAAGCTGTATTGGAGATGATCAATGCACCCACCCAGACCGGAATCATACTGGCCCGCAATAAACTAAAAGGTCTTCTGGGGCAGAAAATTTCACAGCTGCGCCAAAGCCTTGAAGAATTAAAAAGACAATTATGCCTTGCTGTTGATTTTCCTGAGGAAGAGATTGAATGTTTATCCCCCAAAGAACTTACGGATTCAGTTCGCCAATGCTTAATTGAAATGGAAAATCTTATAGCTGATTTTGACCAGGGAAGAATCTGGACTGATGGAGTGCTATCGGTCCTCACTGGACGGGTCAATGCTGGCAAATCAAGCCTGATGAATTCCATACTGGGCAGAGAAAGGGCAATTGTAACTGATCTTCCAGGTACAACAAGGGATTATCTGGAAGAGTCTATCAACCTCAAGGGACTGCCTGTACGACTGGTAGATACGGCTGGTCTCAGAAAGACCTGTGACCA
>PWPY01000106.1 GCA_003558575.1 Desulfonatronovibrio sp. | reverse complement strand
GTGCCTGGCGGCAGAATAATTATGGGTTCCACTGGCGAGCCGAGCAATCTAATTCCTCCCTTGGCAACGGATGCTTCTTCAGGTGATATCAATAATCACCTGTATGTGGCACCTCTCAAGTATAATAAAGACGTTGAACTGGTGAAATGGGCTGCGCAGGAACTGGAGATAAGAGATGACGGTAAAACCATATATATAAAGCTTAAACCTGGGATAAAATGGTTTGATGGTCATGAGCTTACAGCGGATGATGTTCTTTTCACCTACGAGATGATGATTGATCCCCAGACCCCAACTGCTTATGCCCAGGACTATCTGGCCATTGAAGAATTCAGGGTTATTGATAGATATTCTTTTGAGGTAGTGTATGATCAGCCCTTTGCCAGGTCTCTTGTTACCTGGGCTTTGCCCATTCTGCCAAGACATGTCCTTGAAGGGGAAGATTATCTTAATACCCGGTACAGCCGGGAACCTGTGGGTGCTGGAGCTTACAGGCTTCACCGCTGGGATGCGGGACGACAGCTTATACTCAGGGCTAATGAGGATTACTTTGAGGGCCGGCCAAATATTGATGAAATTGTATACAGGATTGTGCCAGATCTGGCCACTACCTTCCTTGAATTACAGGCAGGCAATCTGGATATGATGAGTTTGACGCCCCAGCAGTATCTTTTTCAGACGGTGGATGAGTACTGGGATGATAATTTTCAGAAATTCAGTTATTTAGCTTCAGGATACACTTACCTTGGATATAACCTGAAACATCCTTTTTTTTCAGATATCAGAGTCAGGCAGGCTCTGGCGCATGCTGTAGACAAGGAAGAAATAGTCAAGGGGGTTCTTCTGGGGCAGGGTGTAACTGCTATTGGTCCATATGTGCCTGGGACATGGGTTCATAATGATGAAATTGATGATTATCCATATGATCCTGAGCGGGCATTAGAAATACTTACGGAACAGGGCTGGGAGATGAACAGGCGGGGCGTTCTGGAAAAGGACGGAGTACCCTTTGAATTCACAATCCTTACCAATCAGGGAAATGACCTGAGGATCAGAACAGCAACCATTCTCCAGTATCGCCTGGCTCAGGTAGGCATAAAAGTTCACATAAGAACGGTTGAGTGGGCAACATTTATTAAAGAGTTTGTGAACAAAGGGCGGTTTGATGCAGTTCTTCTGGCCTGGAATACGCCTCAAGATCCGGATATGTATAATGTGTGGCACTCGTCTCAGGCAGTAGAAAATGGGCTTAATTTTGTCTATTACAGAAATGACAGGGTTGATGAGCTTTTGGAGAAGGGAAGGAGAAGTTTTGACCAGGATGAGCGCAAGAAAGCCTATGATGAAATTCAGGAAATTCTTCATTATGAACAGCCTTATCTGTTTCTCTTTGTGCCCAAATCTCTGCCTGTGGTTCATGCCAGATTTATAGGTATTGAGGCTGCTCCAGCAGGAATAATGTATAATTTCCGCCAGTGGTGGGTTCCCCGGGAGTTGCAGAGATTTTCTCTGCAGAGATAATAAATTTGATTTCAGGACAAAATATGTATTTCAGGCTTCAGGAACTTCCTCCTGGATGGGCCAGATTCTGTGTGAACATCCAGTCTTTTATGGAAGAGATGATCCAGAAGAGTTTAAAGGGCAAAAAACTCCTCTTAGCTTTATCTGGAGGTCCTGATTCCATTGGACTTTTAAGAGTCCTTGATTTTCTCCGGCCCAGGGCTGGATTTTTTTTGAGTGCTGTACATTTGAATCATATGCTCAGGGAAGAATCGTCTTTTGAACAGAGTTTTGTTCAGCAGCAATGTTTGAGCTTGAGCATACCCCTGCATGTCGGCAACAGTGATGTCCGGTCCTATTCCAGATGGAAAAAAAAGGGGATTGAGGAATCGGCCAGGATAATAAGATACAGGTTTATCAAGGATGTGGCAGTAAAAGAGGGAGTGGACTTTATTTTAACAGCCCATCATCTCAATGATCTGGCCGAAGATGTACTTATGAGACTTGGCAGAGGAGCAGGGTGGCCTGGTCTTTGCGGGATGAAAGGTTTTGATCCCGAAAGACAACTGATGAGGCCGTTTATTACTACTCCCAAAAAAAATATTCTGGACTTTCTTGATCTACTGAACCAGGACTACGTTTCGGACAGATCCAATGAAGATCTTTTTTTTACACGCAACAAGGTTGGCTTGAAAATAGTTCCTCTCATGGAAGAGATAAACCCCGGTTTTCTCAAGTCAATTGTAAGCTTATGGAGGCTGGGCAGGTTAGATGAGCAGTTCTGGGATGATGCCTTGAATAGTATCTGTTTTATACAGGAAGGCTCAGAAAGTTTTTTTACGTATGAAGATTTAAGCTCACTCAGCAAGGCAGGCAGGCTCAGGCTTTATAAGAACATATTGGACAAATTGGGGCCAGGCCAGTCTCTTGCCTCAAATTTATGGGAACTGGATAAATGCTGGGAGTCAGGGGTTGGAGGAAAAATGATCATGTTTCCGGGAAATAAATTTGCAAAAATTGAAAAAAAAGGCATAAGATTTGGTTCGTTGTGATAATTAGTTTTCATCCGGAAACGGTTCTTTTTCCTTTTGGCGGCGTCAATCTGCATAATTATTTGTCACCGTATTAAGATACGCCTCCTCATAATTGCTTGATTTCCTTGCCAAAAGAAAAAATTCCTCGTTTCCGGAAAGAAAACCGACTGCTTCAGTATCCAGAAAGAAAGACTTTCTGGATGGAAACTAATTAAAAGAACAGAAAAAAGTAGTGAACAAATACATTAACGAATTAACCGAGAGTGAGGATAATTAGCGTGGAAATGGACTTACAACTGGCCAAAGAAAAAGGAGATATCTTAGGTAGAGATTTTCTAACCTGGCTCTGGTTTAAAAGTGAAACACAGAACGGGATTTTCAAATCCAGCAATGGAGAGGACTTTTCTTTATATCTGGAGCAGAAGATTGTTGTTGAGGGCGGAGAAGGTGAAAGCTTAGAAAAGGCTGTCTGTACCGGGATAATGTCAGAATTGTGGGAGGCCAAGCAGGGATTGAGGAAAGGAAAAAAGGTTGTTCAGGCCAAAATTAAAATAGAATCGGATATTAATGAATGGATTGTTCAGGTTGAGTCTTCTGATTTTAATTTTGCGGGATTTAAGACACCTAAGATAGACACCAAGCTTGATGAAGGTGATGATCCGGACAGCATTTTTCTGGAAAAAATGTTTCTTCTGGAAAAGGCCATAGGTTTTATTGATGATGTTTATAATGATTTTATTTCAAAGAGGCTGTCCATACACTGGCAGGGGGAGGTGGATGCATTTAAAAAATGGCTTTCTGAAGATTAGTGGCAGCTATTTACAGGTATAAATGCAGATATTTGCACAAAAAGCCATCTCACGTTACATTATTTATTAAGTTTTTTGTATCTGTTTACCGCATTTTAGTCCTGGAGCCAATCCGGCACACATTTTGATTATATTATCAGAGGTTTTTGAGCGGACTGCTGGATAGGGACTTTTTCAACACTCAATTAGGTCGCAACTTGTTGTGAATAGTTACAATTTTTTTAGGTTGGTATCAAAACTTAACAGGCAGCAATAAAGATGAATGCTAACAGATTTGATTCGATTGTGGTTTTTGGAGAGGTTCTCTTTGATGTTTTTCCTCGAAAAAAAAGAGTCCTGGGTGGAGCTCCATTCAATGTTGCCTGCCACTTGAGTGGGTTTGGTCTCGATCCGGTTTTTATATCAAAAATCGGAAATGATGATCCAGGCCGGGAAGTTGTCAGAAAGATGGATTCCCGAGGTCTGTCCGCGGAAGGTCTTCAAAGGGATGATGACCTTATGACCGGGGTGGTTAAGGTGAAAATTGAAGATGGTGAACCATCTTATGAAATTAAGGACAATGTTGCTTTTGATTTTATTGAGAAACCTCCAGCCGAACTTATTGATCCATCCAAACTTAAGCTTTTTTATCATGGCAGCCTTGCTGCAAGAAACAGTGTTTCATCTTCAACCTTATATGC
>PWPY01000170.1 GCA_003558575.1 Desulfonatronovibrio sp. | reverse complement strand
CCGTAAAAGTATCTTCAAGTGTTGCTCAGGCAGCAATGATTGGAAATCCTGTTTCATTTCCAAGGGTCAGGACCCTTGCTGAAGAATACGAGAAAATTCAGGGTGCTGGGAGCTTTCAGGTAATTCAAGTGGAAGAACAGGCTATTGTTGAGGGAATGCTTCTCGCCAACCAGAATGGTCATATTTCCTGTACTCAGGGAGGTGAATGCCTGGCAGGAATGTTAAAGGTTAGAGAGAATGGACTGCTGGACCGCGGGGAAACTGCAGTCCTGGATGCAACAGCCCATGCTCTCAAGTTCAGCGGATTTCAGGAAATGTATTTTTCCAACAGCTTTTCTGAGGAATATGAGATTGTTCCCAGAGATGAGTATGTTAACCAGCCTGTGCAGGTTCTTAATGCTGAGAAAAAAGCAAGGCTTGCAGAAAAGGATTTTACAGCAGAAGCTGTTAAGCAGATTGCCCTTTTGCTGGGGCTGGATCAAACCAGAATTTAGCAGGATGCTGAAAATCTCCCAATTGCTGCGTCGCTAAAAGAAGTTCAAATTGAATAAGGACATTTTCGGTACGCTGTCAGCAGAATTTCTACCTATGTAAAATATACCCTGAAATAATCTCTGTCCCATACCTCCACATTTTGTCTGGTAATTTTCTTCCGGGTAAAAAGTTCTTTGTTCATGCCTTTATGCCCCCAGAAATCACTTGTATATCTATTGGGAATCAGTATTTTATTCGGTGAGTATTCTGTCTTTGCCAGCTGGATCATTAGATAATTTTTCAGTGCCATGGACTTGCAAATTGAGCCCATAGCTGGATGCCATGGGCCTGCTATTATGTTTTTAATCAAACTTTTCTCAGGTGTAAGTCCTATTCTGATTACACTGATTTTCTTAGACCAGAGTTTTAACAGAGCCAGGGCCAGGGTATGAAATGTTCTGGTCAGTCCCCAGGGCCTGAACAATTCCTGATCCTTGGCTTTTTCAAGGGGCGTATCTTTGAGGACAAGACAGGGATACAGGCGCACAATTTCAGGGACAATCTCTGAAGTGGTATTAATGTCCTTAAAAAAGGTTCCATGATCTGATCCAGGAAGCCCGCCCATAAGCTGGATTCCAAGGTCAAAGCCCGCCTGTTTTACGTCCATGCAGGCCTGAACCGCTTTGTCCCGGGTGTAGCCTCTGCGGGAAGCCTTTAATGTCTGGTCGTCAAAGCTCTGAATTCCCAGTTCGATCATGTCCACCTTCATGTTTCTGAGAATTTCCAGCCTGTCAGGAGTGATGCAGTCTGGACGGGTGGAGCACCTGGTATGATCAACTAACCCTGCATTTTTTAATTTTTCCGCCTGATCAAGAATAATAATCATATCGTTTACAGGCATGGCAGTAAAAGTTCCCCCAAAAAAACCCAGGGACACAGGTTTGCCTGTTTTTTCATATCTTGCGGTTATGCCTGAAACCATGTTTCCAATATTCTGCTTCAATGGGGTTGATTCCTGGCCTGTCTGGCTGTTCTGAGAGCAGAAAATGCATTTAAACGGGCATCCGATAAAAGGCAGAAACACGGGCCAGATGGGATTTCTAGGCCTTTCAGGTTCTGGATGATGAAATTGAAGAATATATGTCCTTGCAGGTTTCATATAAATAAATCCAGGGCTTGCAAAATTTATAAAGGTTAGATAATAGATTTTAACAAGAATTGTATAGTTCCATAATGCTGTAACTGATAAGTTGTTTTGCAGGAAACATGAGCGTCAGTTTCAGCGCATAAAGCTGGATGCTTGTCAAAAATCACAGATAATGCCTTAGAGGTAATTATATAAGAATCTGATACGCAGGAGGGAATATTTTGAGCCAATGCATATTTTGTCAGATTGTACAGGGCAAAGTTCCATGTGTCAGGGTTTATGAAAACCATAGTGTCCTTGCTTTTCTGGACATAGCACCAGTAAAAAAAGGACATACACTCATAATACCAAAAAAACATGTGGTCAATATTATGGATGTTTCTTCTGATATTGCTGCTGAGCTGCATGAAGTAATTAAGAAGGTAGGAAAAGGTTTGCTGGAGGGGTTGAGTGCTGATGGATTTAACCTTGGCATGAATAATTTTGAAGCTGCCGGCCAGTTAGTAATGCACGCTCATTATCACCTTATTCCAAGATATAAAAATGATGGTCTCAAGTTGTGGCCTCAGTCATCATATGCAGAAGACGAGATGAATGCAGTTGCCGGAAAAATTTCATCAGTGCTGTAGTTTTTTATGCAGTATGTGAGTTGACATGGTTTTTAAGTAAATGGCTGTTCAGTATAGATGCCTGGTTCGATGAAAACTGGCTGTAAAGGTAAAAATAAAAAGGGGGAGAAAAATGGTGAATACGCTGACTAAAGCAGATCTGGTGGACAAAATTTATGAGAGAAGTGAAAGAAAAAGATCTGAAGTAAAGGACCATGTAGAATATTTACTGGAGCTGATAAAGAAATCAATTAAAAAGGACCATTCCCTCTTGCTCAGTGGTTTTGGCAAATTTGAAACATACCAGAAAAAACCAAGAAAGGGACGCAACCCTCAAACAAGTGAAACTATAGTTCTACCTGGACGAAAGGTTGTTGTTTTCAGACTTTCCAAAAAACTTAGGGCTGAAATTAATCCGCAATAATAAAAGCTCCGGGGATCTGCCCTTGCAGACGGGTATGGGCCTGCTCTGCTGACAGGAGGTTGTTAAATTTTCCTGCCTGGACTCTCCACAGTCTTTGATTGTCCCGGGTAGATTCCTGGAGCCTTGTGCCTTTATATCCATTCTGCTGCATTTCATTTTTCATTTTTTCGGCATTTTCTTTTGAAGAGAATGAACCCACCTGAATGTAAAAATTCCCGGCGATATCTTCCTTGGGTACGCTCCCCTTTGCTTCAACCCGGACGTTTGCAGTGCCGGGTCCGATCATTTCTATATCTCTGGCCGCAGCAAAGGAAAGGTCTATAATTCTGTTACCCACAAAAGGCCCGCGGTCATTTATTCTCAAATCAACAACTTTGCCATTGTCCAGGTTGGTTACTCTGACTAAGGTATTCATGGGCAACAGCCTGTGTGCTGCTGTCATCCCGTACATATTGTAGATTTCACCATTGGAAGTTCTTTTGCCGTGAAATTTGGGTCCATACCACGAGGCAACCCCTTCCTCTACGAATCCTTCATGGGAATCTACTGGGGTGTATGTCTGCCCCATTACAGTGTACCTGCGCTGTGTAGGAGTCAGGGACTGGTCATCTGGTTTGGCCGCAGGTTCCTCGGCAGATGGGGTTTGGACAGCAATTGGTTGCGGTGTCCTGGCTGGAGGCGGGTATATTTTTTTGGAGCATCCCGACATCCCGGAATAGAATACCACGAGAAAAAAGAGGCATCCCAATAATTTAAGAATATTGATATTCATATCTAACTTTTCCTTTTTTTATATCTATTCTCCACAATAGCAGTACTTGGCCCTCTAATCCGGGTGTCTGGCATGCAGTCTCTTAAAAAATCGTTCAGGCAGTTTACGCCCAATTTGCCGAAACCCAGGATCAGCAGAGGTGGTGGATGCAATTATTGTGGTGAACAGCTACCCTTATTTTTGAGTCTAACCATAGACAGTAAAGCCCAACTGTTCAAGGGTAATATTTTTCTTCATTAAGTATCTTTTTCATGATACAGGATGTCAGAAAATATTATGGATTTTTTTAAGATTTAAGATATTAGTACTGGTAATTTGTTTTGACTTGAGCTATTTGTTCCATAAATAACATGAGCGGTAACACGTTGTTTATTTTGGTTTTGATCGAATGGAGAAACCTTGAACTTTAGGCATGTCCTGGATTCGCAAGAAACCGGGGTGTTAAGGTCAAACCTTTTATTTACCATCTGGCAAAGGGGGTCAATATGTCACAAGAAAAAGTAGGCGCAGTCATGGTTGTCGGTGGAGGTATTGCCGGCATTCAATCCGCACTGGATTTGGCTGACGCTGGCTATTATGTTTATCTTGTGGAGAAGTCGGCTGGT
>PWPY01000142.1 GCA_003558575.1 Desulfonatronovibrio sp. | reverse complement strand
TTTAATATTCCCGGAATAGAAGTCATTGTGGATGGCGGAGCTCAGGACGGCACTGCCAAAAGCAGCATCGGTGGCACATGCGCTGTTTTTAAGGGCGCCAACCTTATGGGAAGAAGGGTAGACGGTTCCACAGGAAAAAGTTTTGCATACGGGGCAATTGCAGGCATGTTAATGGTCCAGAATTTTGCTGATTCCAGGGCATGTATCCGTCTTTCAGGGGCAGATGCAGTCTTTGGAGCACGGATCCAGGAATCTGTAAGTGATAAAAGCGGGAACCTTGCTACCAGGTCTCATCTCAAAGGGTTTGCCTTTGAGTATATGACAGGAGGCCGGGTTGTGGTTCTTGGCGACCCAGGGCCCTGGATCTGTTCCGGAATGACTGGGGGTATAATATATCAATGCCTCTATCCTGAGTTTGAATTCACCCTGAATTCTGTAAAGCGTCGTTTATCAACGGGTGCTGATGTTGCCATCAAACCCATTGATGAGCCAGGTATTGAAAGCGTGAATGAGCTTCTAAGTATCTACATTTCTGAGCTTAGAGCCACTTTTCAGGATCAGGAAGCCCAGGAGGTGGAAAAGATTCTTGCTGAAACAGGCAAGCGCTTTGTGATGATTGTTCCAGCTTACAAAAATCCGCCCAGGGCTGAGTAAGCCAAATACCCTGGAGACAATTCCTGAAACGAAGATATTTCACAATACGTTGTAATTCTGAAGTGTTTGTCTTATAGAAAGCTTCCATGAAACAATTGACAGAGCATAGCAGGCTGTTAGGCTGTGGTAGAGGCCAGTTAGTTTTCATCCAGAAGGTCTTTCTTTACTGATGAAAACCAGTTAAACCTTTGAAGGGGGAAGGCATGAGATTTATTGACAAAGAAGATATATCCGGCAAGAGGTTGCTTATAAGAGTTGATTACAATGTACCCATTAAAAATGGTGAAATTCAGGATGACAACCGAATAAAGGCAAGCATACCCACCTTGAAAATGGCCTTGGAAAAGAATGCTTCACTGGTGGTTTGTTCTCATCTTGGAAAACCCAAAGGACAGGTTGTTGATGAACTTTCCATGAAACCTGTGGCCAAAAGGCTTGGGGAGCTTTTGGAATTAGATGTTTTGCTTGCTCCTGACTGTGTGGGTAATGAAACCAAGGAAATGGTGAATAATCTAAAGCCAGGCCAGGTGCTTATGCTTGAAAACCTGCGATTTCATTCAGGTGAACAAAAGAATGATCCAGAATTCAGCAGGGAATTGTCCAGTCTTGGGGAAGCATACGTAAACGATGCATTTGGTGTATCACACAGAGCCCATGCTTCTGTTGTCGGGGTAACAGAGTTTTTCGACTTGTGCTTAGGCGGGTTGCTTCTCAAAAAAGAGTGGGAATATTTAACCAAAATCAGTAAGCCTGAGCGTCCTTTTATTCTTATTTCAGGAGGAGCCAAGGTTTCTTCCAAACTGGGTGTCCTGAATAACCTTATGGATAAGGTAGATTGCATGATAATAGGCGGGGCCATGGCAAATACTTTTATTAAGGCCATGGGATTTGGAGTAGGTAAATCCCTTGTGGAAGACGATCTTCTTGATGACGCACTGGCAATAATGCAAAAGGCCAGAGAAAAAGGGGCTGGTTTCTATATTCCTGTGGATTTTATTGTTGGTGACGGCATTGATAGTAATGAGGGAATTGAAGTAGTTCCCTATCAAAATATACCTGAGAATAAAATGGCTTTGGATATCGGGCCGGCAACGTGCACCATGTTTGCTGAAGTTTTGACCAAGGCCAAGACCATAGTCTGGAATGGACCCATGGGTGCATTTGAAAACCGTGCCTTTGCTCAGGGTTCTTATAATATTGCAGACCTGGTAGCAGACCTGCAGGCTGAAACTATTGTCGGGGGAGGAGACACTGACGCACTGATACACAAGCTGGACCTGGCTGAGAAGTTCAGTTTTATTTCTACCGGAGGTGGATCATTTATGGAATTTCTTGAAGGCAAAGTCCTTCCCGGTTTCAAGGCCTTGCAAGACAAAGGGTAACTATTCAGCAAGATCGAATAAGAAGATCTGGACCCCGGATCCGTCATCCCGGACTCGATCCGGGACCGGAGTGACGGTTAAAGCAGGCCGATAGCCTTTTCGTCATTCCGGCGAAAGCCGGAATCCAGTGCGGTTGCATAGTTATATGCCGTATGTGGTGACAGTTACGATAAAAGTTGAAAATGGAGTTTAAAATGTTAAAGAAAATAATGGCAGGCAATTGGAAGATGTTCAAGACAAGAGAAGAGGCTTCCCGTACAGCAAGGGAGTTGGTTGTAGCCGTGGGTGAAAATCTTCCTGATGACCGGGAGGTTCTTATAATTCCCTCTTTTACAGCCTTGAAGGAAGTAAACGACGTACTTTCAGGTCAGAAAAACTATTTTTCCGGAGGGCAGAATTTTTACCCGGCAGATGAAGGTGCTTTTACAGGTGAGGTCAGTCCTTTACACCTTAAAGACTCAGGATGTTCCTATGCCCTTGTGGGACATTCAGAGAGAAGGCATGTCCTTGGTGAGGAAGATGATTTTTTGGCTGAGAAGGTTGCTTATGGGCTTGAAAGACAACTTAAAATAATTTTTTGCATTGGTGAAAAAATTGAAGAGCGCAAACAGGACAAGGTAGAAGAGGTTCTTGCCCGGCAGCTGGAAAAAGGCCTGAAAAATATCATCAGCAGTGTTTCCCCGCATGAACTTGTCATTGCATATGAACCTGTCTGGGCCATTGGAACCGGTGAAACCGCAGGGTCTGATGATATATCACAGGCCCATAACTTTATCAGAAAAAAATTGATTGATATATTTGAATATGGTTCTGATATAAGGATTCTTTATGGCGGAAGTGTAAAACCGGACAATTGTGCAGCCATTATTGGACTTGACAATGTAGACGGGGTGCTGGTAGGTGGAGCAAGTTTAAACGCAGACTCATTTTCCAGGATTGTTCTGGCAGGATCTAAGACTGATTCAAGCCTATAATATTTTTACGGAGGTTTTTCTTGCAAACCCTAATTGTATCAATTCATATAATTTCCTGCATAGCTTTGGTGATACTTGTTCTTCTCCAGTCCGGACAGCAGGGGATGGGCGTGATCTTTGGCGGAGGCGGCGGCAGCCTCTTTGGAAGCAGCGGTGCAGGCGGTCTTTTATCTAAACTGACTGTCGGGGTGGCAGCTGTGTTTTTCTGCACATCTCTGACATTTACTTATATGAGTACCAAAAAGCATACAGCTCCTTCCAGCTCAATTATTCTTGATGAAAGAAGCCAGGATAGTCAGGAACTTCCTGTACAGGGAATCAGGCCTTCTGAAGAAAATTCAGCTCCGGCTCAATAAAGTTCTGGACAAAATTATTTAGAAAGAATATCAACCTCCTTTCTGTTGACAACATATCTGTATGCCGAAGTGGTGGAACTGGTAGACACGCTATCTTGAGGGGGTAGTGAGCCACGCTCGTGGGGGTTCGAGTCCCCCCTTCGGCACCATAAATAAATTCAGTCTAATCAGGCTGAATATCGAATAAATGAATTTAACAGAAAAGCCCGGGCAAAATGCCCGGGCTTTTCTGTTTATGCATCTGGCTTCTTTGACATTCAGGGTGTTTTTCGGGGTATCTCGCAGGCATTGAAAATGTCTGCAAAAATATACCCCAAGTCATCCATAACATTCAGATTTGACTGAATTATGAAGGATCTCAAAATGCCATTGACAGACAAAGTAATTCAAAATCTTTCCCTTAAAAAAAGTCCTACAGAAAATATGACTCCCAGAGCCTGTACATTGAAGCCACTCCAGACGGATCAAAGTTATGGCGCTTCAAGTTTACTTTTATGGGTAAGGCTAAGCTGCCGGCTCTTGGAAAATAACCCACCATGGGATTCCAGGGCAATAGAAATACAGTTTCCACATGTTGACAGATATACTGTCAGGGGTAATTTACAACCGGGCTCTTTATCTGGATGAGCGAAGGAAAATGATGCAGTGGTGGGCTGATTATCTGGACAGCCTG
>PWPY01000291.1 GCA_003558575.1 Desulfonatronovibrio sp. | reverse complement strand
GTTTAGGGGTCCTGGGGCTTGGAGTGGCTTCAATAGTCAGGTTTGACCTTAGCTTTGGGGTGTTGATTTTTTCGTATTTTTTTTCAGGCCTTGTTTTGATCCTATGGCAGCACATTTTTGATCAGGTCCCTAAGACTGGAAAGTCTTTTGGACTCAGCAGGTTCTTTTCTGTAAGGCTTGCTGGCTTTGCCCTGTTTTTAACCATGGTTACAGTTATGCTGGGTTTTTTACTTTTTTTTGCCTTTCCAAGAAATATAAATTCCGTGCTTAACTTAGGAGCAGGACTTGAAATATCCAGAACAGGGTTCAGCGCTGAAATGACTCCAGGCGGTATTGCCGGAATTGCTGAGTCCAACAGAATTGCTTTCCGTACCCAGGTAAATCAAATTTTACACTCTTCCCAGCTATACTGGAGAGGCGCAGTTTTATGGAAGACTGACGGCACAAACTGGACACCTGGTACACCCCATGACTTCCAGTCTAGCCCTTTGCCCTCTGCCATTGTTGGTGAAGATGTTGTATCTCAGATTATTACACTCAATCCCGGCAGAACCGAGCACCTGTTTGGACTGTACTTCCCCGGAAGGGTCATGGATCTGTCCGGGGTGAGATATAATCGTGATGGAACAGTGAAATTAAATGAAGTTCCGGAAAATGCAGTCAGATACCAGGTTTATTCAGTTCGCGAGAATAAAGATTCCTTAAGCTCTAAGGAAAAATCGGCAGGACTGGCAATTCCTGATGGAGTTAGTCACAGCGTTTACAATATTGCTGAGAGTTTTGCTGAAGATAACAGTGAACCATGGGATATTGCCCAGTCAATATTGTTTTATTTTAATACTCAAGGGTTTTCCTACAGCCTTAGTGCGCCTCCTGGATTTGAACAGGGCCAGACTCTTGAAGATTTTTTAATACGAACCAGGGTTGGATATTGTGAATTGTATGCAGCTGCCATGGTCATGTTTTTGCGCTTGAACAACATTCCTTCAAGGGTAGTGGTTGGCTTCTGGGGGGGAGAGTACAATCCTGTTGGCGAGTACTGGATAGTCAGGGACAGTATGGCCCATGCCTGGGTTGAAGCATGGTTCGCAGACAGAGGATGGGTAAAACTTGATCCAACGCGGCATCTTGATAGAGACATGTCTGAAGATCAGGATGAAGCCTCAGTCTCGGATAATATTCCTGCAGAACAAATGCTTTCACCTTCTGTGCGTGTTGTAGACTGGCTGAGATGGCAATGGACAAACTGGGTTATTGATTTGAATCTTGCCAGGCAGGCGCGGATGTGGCGATCAGTCAGGACTTCTCTTGAACAAACCTGGACCGAAATACAGATGCCTGATCCAAGGGATTTCCTGAAAAATGTTTTTCTGGAGCGCAAAAGTGTTATGGTGGGGCTGGTCTTGTCTGGTTCAACCCTGGTACTCATTTTGTCTGGTCTTATTTTAAAAAGGGTACGTCCAACCCGAGAACATCTGCGAACAAAGGCTGGCAGGCTCCTCGCTGCGAAAACACCCGGCAGGCATGATTTGAGTGCACCAGGTGCTGAGCGCCAGGTCTGGGAGTGGTGGAGCTCAAATTATCCTGAAAAGGCTGGAATGATCAGGCAAGTGTACAATGACCAGAGGTATGGACCTCGTCCTGACAGAAAAAAAGAAAATTTACTAAGAGATTTGCTTGTTAGATAGTTAAAGCGATTTTGACAAAAGACTCCTGGACGTTTTGTGTGGAGTTGCTGCTCACATTTCTTTTGCCCCGCTCTTGGCTCACAAGGACTTTTTCATTACACGGGGCACTTAAATCAGGATTTCTTAGAATAAGACATGGTCAGGAGTAGAATGCCTAAAGCTCCTAAGGGCAGGGACAGGATCTGCCCCATGGTCATCCAGTCCAAGAATACAAATCCCAAGTGGGCATCTGGCTGGCGGAAGAATTCAGCAATGAACCTGAATACACCATAACCAAGGCAGAACATGCCGGAAACGGCCATAGTCGGTTTGGGCCGGGAAGAGAAAAACCATAAAATGATGAACAAAAGCAGGCCTTCCATAAATGCCTGATAAAGCTGAGAAGGATGTCTTGCTATGTAACCTGAAGCTGGGTCAGGGAAAACCATTCCCCAGGGCATATCAGTGGGTCTGCCCCAGAGTTCAGCATTTATAAAGTTGCCAATTCTTCCAAACATGAGCCCAAGAGGGGCCAGGGGGGCAACAAAATCACTCACCGTAAAAAATGAGCGGTTTGTTTTACGGGCATAGACCCAGAGACATATCAGTACACCTAACATCCCGCCATGAAAAGACATTCCCCCTTGCCAGATCATGAATATTTCCCAGGGGCGGGCAATGAAGCTGGAAAAGTCATAGAAAAGTACATAACCTGCTCTTGCGCCGATTATTACACCCAGTGCACAAAAAGTTATCAGGTCCGGCAATTCAGCTCTGGTCCAGCCCGAGCCGCTTTTCCCAGCTTTATATCTGGCCAGAATCCAAGCCATGGTAAAGCCGATAAGGTACATGAGACCATACCAGCGCAGCTGGATGGGGCCTATTTCAAAGGCAATGGGGTTAATGTCAGGATAATTTAACATCTTAGATTAACTATGTTTTTGTGGCACTAAGCTGGAGGCAAAGAAAAATACCGCAGCAACGAGTACTATGGTAGCGCCGGTGGTCAGGTTAAGCCAGTAAGAAATCCATATTCCAGACTGGGTGAAAAAAATACTGATGACAACCGCCCAGATCATCATGCTTTTTAATGAATTGGTATATTTTTCAGCGAGGTATGATGGAATTGTCAGCAGGGCAATGACCAGGATGAGTCCCACCACCTGAATGGTCATGACCACAGTCATAGCCACCATTGCCAGAAGCAGAAAATAAAGAGACCCCACAGGAACTCCCATGGCCATGGCGAATTCTTCATCATAGGACATGGCCAGGAAATCCTTATAAAACAGAAAAGTAATTAAAATAATGCACAAGTTCATGACAGCCATGGTCCATAGTGAAGAACCCGGTACCATAAGGATACTTCCAAACAGGTAGCTCATAAGATCAACATTATAGCCAGGAGTCAGATCCATGAGCACAATCCCGGCAGACATGCCCACTGCCCAGATTACGCCAATGACTGTATCTGCCCGGTGCTTTTTCCCTCGGCTGACAAGTCCCATGATTAAAGCTGAAGCTAAGGCAAACATGGCTGCACCGAGGTTAGGAGAAAAGCCTGCAAAAAAGGCCAGACCGATACCGCCATAAGAAGCATGGGCAATTCCCCCGGATATAAATACAATTCTGTTTACGACCACCAGGGCACCAATAATGCCGCAGGCAATGCTCACCAGAAGCCCGGCGAGAAGGGCGTTGCGCATAAATTCGTATTGCAGGACTTCAAACATTGTATTTAATGATGATGTTTAAGAACTCTATGAGGTATTGAGCCGTGAGCTATAAGTTCCACTGGACAATGATAAACCTTTTCCAGCATATCCTGACTTATCTCTGCAGAGTCATGAAAGTACAGACTTCTGTTCACACAGGCAACTGATTTGGCATGGATAGATAATACTGAGAGGTCATGGCTGATGACCACTATGGTCCTGCCTTCTTCGTTAAGCTTATGGAGGAGGTCATACAGCCTGGCATGAAAGGGCTGATCTACGCTGGCTGTAGGTTCATCCAGAAACAGGATTTCAGGATCACAGGCCAGGGCCCGTGCTATTAAAACCCTTTGACGCTGGCCCCCTGAAAGGCTGGTAATAAGTGTGGATGCGTACTCAGACATGCCGACTTTTTCTAAGGCCTGTTGAGCCTTGGAAAAATCCTGGGCTGAGTATCTTTTAAGCCTGCCCACACACCCTAAGCGACCCATTATCACAACGTCGGAAACATTTATGGGAAATTTGTCGCTACCGGACAGATGCTGAGGTACGTAACCTATCCTGCTGCCTGCATTACCGGGCTGACGTCCCAGTACAGCAACTTTTCCCTGCTGAACAGGGAGAATCCCCAGAAGAATCTTGATGAGGGTGGATTTTCCTCCGCCATT
>PWPY01000337.1 GCA_003558575.1 Desulfonatronovibrio sp. | reverse complement strand
TTACTTTCTAACAGGTTTTTAAAGATCAGCTTAGCTGGTAAAATATTGAGCGCAGATATCTTTTTGGAACAAAAGACCTGGTAACACCAGATAATGATTCTGTGGAACCAATAAGAAGACAGCCATCTGGCTGGAGAACACCGGCTATGCGCTCAAAAAGCCTTTTTTTATCATCAGGCTTAAAATAAATTGCAACATTTCTGCAAAAAACTATATCAAACTTTCCCAGTATGGAAACAGGCTGCATCAGGTTAATCTTGCGAAAATTTGCCAGAGCCCGGATCTCGTCTTTAATTCTCCAGTTACCATCAGGATCTTTATTAAAATACCTGTCAAGCTTGTCCTTACTAAGCCCCCTTTCAATCTCAAATTTATTGTATTTTCCATAACTGGCCTTGGCAATGGCCTCATCAGATATATCTGTTCCGAGTATTGTTACCTGATATTTGTTAAGATCAGGAATAACCTCTTTTATAGCTATGGCTATGCTGTAAACTTCCTGTCCAGTAGAACAGGCAGCGCTCCATATACGAATTTTTACGGGTATTGACGAATGTGTCTTAAGGCTTCTGGCGTCAATAATATCAGGGAGAATCTTGTGCTTCAGGAGTTCAAAAGGAGCATTATCCCTGAAGAAAAGGGTTTCTTTGGTGGTAATGGCATCAATAATAGCCTTTTCAAGTTTTTTTGAACCATCAGCTCTGGCTTTATTGTAAAGCTGACTATAACTTGCAACGTTTTCCTGGGCAATAAGAGGTTTCAGCCTGTTTTCCAACAAATAGGCCTTGCTCTGATCAAGGTATATTCCTGAAATATTATAGACATACTGAGCTATAATCTTCAGTTCGTCAGGTGTAATCTTCATCTCTTAACAGTGGTCACTATCTCGGCTGCAATTTTATCCAAGGGAACTATTTTATCCACCACACCAGAATCACTGGCCATCTTAGGCATTCCGTAAACAACACATGTTTCTTCATCCTGGCCAATAACTACTGCACCAAAAGATTTCATGACCTTCAACCCAAGGGTTCCATCGTTGCCCATTCCTGTCATAATAACCCCGGTGACTTTCTTCCCGAACTCCCTGGCCACTGACCTGAAAAGATAATCAGCAGAAGGTTTGCAATTATTTTCCGGAGGATCATCTGTAACTCTTATTATTTTTTTCTGAGCTGCACCTGTGACCACCTTGGCCTGCTTACCGCCCGGCGCAATATAAACAAAGTTTGGTTTCAAGACTTCTCCGTCTTCTGCTTCCTTGACCCTTAAAGCACATTTTTGGTCCAGGCTTTCAGAAAGAGATTTAGTAAAGATTGGCGGCATATGCTGAACAATAACCACAGGCACGCCCAGATCTCCAGGGAGCATAGGCAACATCCTGGTCAGGGCATTGGGGCCTCCTGTTGATATACCTATGGCAACTATCAGGGATTTTTCATGGGATGCCCTGGAAATAGAAACTGTGGCTGCGGGCCTGGGCACAGGCTTCTTTTTTACATCAGTGTCTGGCCTGCGCAGGGCCCTTTTAATTTCCAAGCGTTTAAGAAAATGCTTTATTCTTGGGGCCAGTGCTGATTCTAAAATTTTGACATTTTCCTCACGTGAGTCCTTGTCTGGCTTGGTAATAAAATCAAATGCCCCAAGCTCCAGGGCCTTCATGGTAATATCGCTGCCTCTTTTAGTCAGGGTGCTGACCATGATCACGCCAAGTTTGATCTTTCTCTTCTGAATCTCTTCCAGAGTCTGGACCCCATCCATCACAGGCATTTCAACATCAAGAGTTATAAGATCGGGTTTAAGTGACTCTATGCGGCTCAAGGCAATTTTACCATTGCTGGCAGTACCAACAACCTCAACATCAGCGTAGTTGCTTAAAACATCACTGATTATTTTTCTGTAAACAATGGTGTCATCCACAACCAGAACCCGTAGCTTCATTTCAACTCCAAAAGTATAAAAAATTATAAAAACGTTGTCAGGCGAGCACGGTACAGGCTACCAGCGTTTTTAAAAAACTAACCTGTCAGACCGTTCAAAAATTCCCAGGGCAAAAAACAAAATAGTTAAAGGTCAAAATTTACCCCGTGAAATCTTCTCTCGTTTTACTGGGTCGTAGGTAAGATACGCAATAAATTAAACTTTTTGCAGCGACGCAGCAAGGGAGAGATTTCAGCAGTCTGTTATGTAAACTTATTTCTTTAAAGATTAATCCAGAACTTCAACCGCCTTCCAGAATCATTATACTCAAAACCATCAGAATACTGCCTGATGAGAAACATTCCCCAACCACTCTGGGAGGTGCTCCCTGCAGGATCATTGTTCAGACAGGACTCCCATGGGAATCCTTCTCCAGGGCTTGTTACTACAAAAGTAACCCTGTCATTTTCAAGGTTCCCGCTACATCTGATCTGCAGAGATTTATCCTGTTCAGCCCCGTGAAAAATCGCATTATTCAGGGCTTCACGCAACAAAATAGTGATATTAAAAAAAGTTTTGGAAGAACATTTGTCATTTAAAAATTTTTCAAACTGCCCAACAACCTTGTCCACAAGAGATATGTCTGCGGAAAAAATGCACTCAAGTTTAAGCTTATTTAGGCGACATTCAAATGACATTAGAGCTCCGTTCCTAAAACAATAACATCATCCTGCAAAGCATCTTTTTCCGGACACAAATGTTCCAGAATATACTTCAAAGACTTATCAAGGGGAAGCTCAGAAGATTTCAATGCGCTTTCTACTATAAGGTCTATCCCCTGAGTTCTTGTTCTGTAAGCGTCCCCAAAAAGTTCAACTAATCCATCAGTAAAAAGAAAAAATCTATCACCTGGCTCTACTTCTGTTTCAACTGGAAAAAATTCCACCTGCTCAAAAGGTCCTAAGATATCTCCTTCAGATTTGATAATCCCTGCTTCATTATTTTTTTTAACATGCACAACTGGAAGGTGCCCGGCATTGTAAAGAACAGCCTTATTCTGAAGTCTGTCCAGTATCAAAAAAGTTGCTGTCAGATGCTGGGTCGGCTTGAGAATTCTATTGAGAACCGCATTAGTCATTCTCAGCCCTTCATTTATGGGCGTATAGGGATTAATATTCTGGTCAAATAAAACCTTGAGGGCTGAAGTCATATAAGCTGTGCCAAGATTATGACCACTTATATCAGCCACAATATAGACATAGGTATTTTTTCCGGTTCTTACTACGTCGAGAAAGTCTCCCCCGGCTTCTAAGATGGGTTTGAATATGTAACTGAATCTGGCATCAGGATAATCATCAGGAACAACAAGAAAAGATTCCTGGGCCTCTCTGATGTCCTCAAAATTTCTGATCTGGGATTCAATCAGCCTTTCTTTGGCAAATTTTAGTTCAAGGTGAACTCTGATTCTGGCCAGAACTTCTGTTCGGGCAAAAGGTTTGCCCACATAATCAACTCCACCAAGTTCAAGTCCTTTGACAATACTTTCGGTATCATTAAGTGCGGAAATAAAAATTACAGGGATATCTTTTGTTCTGGGGTCATGCTTAAGGGCTTTACACGTATCAAAGCCATCTTCAACTGGCATCATGACATCAAGCAGAATAAGGTCAGGCTTTTCTTCAGCAGCAAGTTTTCTGGCAACCCTGCCGTCTTCAGCCTCCAAAATCTGATAGCCAGCATTCTTCAGGAGAACACTTAATAGTCTTCTGTTCAGAGCAGAGTCATCTACAACGAGAATATTGGGCGTTCTAAACTTAACATCAGAGGTCATCCAATATGGACTCCTGTATCAGCCAATTGAATAAGGACTTTTTCACACTGTTAACTTTTTGAAAAAACTAACAGGCAGTAAATGGTCAAAATTGCAGAAATCATTCATTACTCAGGACTTCTTCCACATCCAGGATTGCAACAAGTTTATTTTTAAACTTGTATACTCCCTGAAAAAATTTACCTTTAACCCCTTTTATATTGGAGGGTGGAGATGAAATTTTCTCCCAATCTGCAATTACAACATCTGTGACTTTATCAACAAGAAATCCGATAA
>PWPY01000123.1 GCA_003558575.1 Desulfonatronovibrio sp. | reverse complement strand
GATCTGGGGATTAAGGGTTTTTATCAGTCAGATCTGTTGCAGCATTTTCCATCTGATAAAAACCCTTAATCCCCAGATCTGACTGATCTAATTCCAGATCATAATTAGATTTGAATTTAAAGCAGTCATCAGCAAAATAAAAATAGTCATCAATTAGATAGATGTCGGACTTTACGTCCCTGGCTCTGCCTTTTAAAATTTCCATAACCTTTTTATCCTGCTTAGAAACAACTGCAGGACTTCCCTTCATGGCCATGGATTTATCTCTGGCGATTTCTTCAATACTGCTGCCCAGTATGCCAGTATGATCAAGGCCCAAAGGAGTGAACACATTAAAAGCTGTTGAAAAGGCAGTAGTTGCATCATATCTGCCACCAAGGCCAGCCTCAAGAATAATAACATCAACGGAATTCTTTTCAAATATATGTACCGCCATTAAAGTCAGAACTTCAAAATAAGTCAGGCGATTCTCATGACAGATTGCGAATAAATCATTGGCTGACTCAAGCCATGAATTGTCAGAAAGGGTACTGTAGTTTATCCGTATTCTTTCCTTCATGCTAATAAGATGAGGCGAAGTATAAAGGCCGGTTTTCAATCCATGGTGTCTAATTAGGGCTTCTAAAAAACAGGCTGTTGAACCTTTGCCATTGGTTCCTACAATCTGAATAATGGGAGGTCTTCTGGTAAATCCCATGGAAGACATTATGGCATTTTTCATCCTATCGAGACCGAGGTCCATACGAAATTGTCCAAGGCTGCTGAGATATTGCTCAAAAGATTGAAAATTATTAAATCTTGTCAATTTGACCTCAAAATATCTGCTTGAAAAGCATAAACATCTGACCTATGAGTGTAGACCGGCAATAAACTAAAGGGCAATTTTCGCCCAATTATATTTCTAAAATAATCTTGGAGGAAAAAAATGGCTTTATTTACCAGAGAAGAAGCGCTTGAATATCACAGCATGGGCAGGAAGGGCAAACTCGAAGTTCTGCCTGTAAAACCATGTTCCAATCAGAAACATCTTTCAATGGCTTACAGCCCCGGAGTTGCTGAAGCATGCTTAGAAATTGCTGATGATCCTTCCAAAGTGTTTGATTACACCAACCGGGCCAACTTGGTGGCTGTTATTTCCAACGGCACAGCCGTGCTTGGCCTTGGCAATATTGGCCCCATGGCAGGAAAACCCGTTATGGAAGGTAAGGGCGTACTTTTCAAGGCTTTTGCAGACATTGATGTTTATGACCTTAATATTAATCAAAAAGATCCGGAAAAAATAATTGAATTTGTAAAAATGCTTGAACCAACCTTTGGTGGAATCAACTTAGAAGACATAAAGGCCCCTGAATGTTTTCAGATTGAAGAAACCCTTATTGAAGAAATGGATATTCCGGTTTTCCATGATGATCAGCACGGGACTGCCATCATTTCAGGAGCAGGACTTTTAAATGCATTAGAAATCACCGGCAAAAAAATTGAAAATATGAAAATGGTGGTTTCTGGAGCAGGTGCAGCCTCCATTGCCTGCTGCAAGTTTTACGTAAGTCTGGGACTGCCTGCGGAAAACATCTTCATGTATGATTCCAAAGGACTTTTGCATAAAGGCCGCAATGATATCAATAAGTATAAGATGGAATTTGCTCAGCCCAGAGATTTTGGGGGCATACCTGAAACTATCAAGGGAGCTGATGTATTTATTGGACTCTCTGTAAAAGGACTTTTGAAGCAGGACATGGTTAAGTCCATGGCCAAGTCTCCCATTATTTTTGCCATGGCCAATCCTCATCCTGAAATTTCATACCCTGACGCCATGGAGGCAGATCCCCAGTGCATCATGGGAACAGGGCGCTCAGATTACCCCAACCAGGTAAATAATGTTTCTGGATTTCCTTTCATTTTCCGCGGGGCTCTCGATGTAAACGCCCGTAAAATCAACGAAGAAATGAAGGTTGCTGCTGCCAGTGCTCTGGCAGACCTTGCCAAAGAGCCTGTACCATCTGAAATGTTAGATGCTTACGGACTTAAAGAGCTTAAATTTGGCCCTGACTATGTTATCCCCAAACCCCTTGATCCCAGAATCATTGAATGGGAATCAACTGCAGTGGCTGAGGCTGCCATGACCTCAGGGGTTGCCAGGTCAACAGTAGACCTGTCCCAGTACAGACTATCCCTCAAGACCAGGATGGAACAGTCCAGAAAAAGACTCAAAGACTTTATTAACAGCTACAACCTTAATCTATAAACCATGCATGAAATGTCCATAGCCCACAGTCTTGTGGGCATAATAAAACAGGAAATGGATAAGCACGGGGTTACCAAGCTGCTCAGGGTCAAGGTCAAATATGGCCGGCTTTCCGCCATAGTACCTGAAGCTTTGGAAACAGCATTTGAAGCCATGACCATGGATACAGAACTTCAGGGGGCATCCCTGGAAACAGAAGAAGTCCCTCTTGTTGCAAAATGCAGGGAATGCCACAAGGAATTCTCACCAGAGGGGGATCTCATGATTATGACCTGCCCCCATTGTTCAGCAGAATTCGGGCATGAAATAATTTCGGGCAAAGAACTGTATATTGACGAACTTGAAGCTGAGTAGTCAATACCCGGCACTATACAGCCAGCCTGTAAAAGATTTTTATCAGGCTGGCTGTTAGTGAAACAACATTAAATACCATCTGGAGTTATTATTATGCAGATCAAGGTAATAAGAAAAATATTAGAAGCCAATGATCAGGTATCTGATCAGTTAAGAGACATGTTCCAGGAAAAAAAGATCCTGGTATTGAACCTCATGAGTTCTCCCGGAGCTGGAAAAACAACTCTTCTGGAAAGCACCCTGACTGACCTCAAAGACGAGTTTAATATGGCAGTTATTGAAGGTGATCTTCAGACAAGTAATGATGCTGAGCGAGTTGCAGCCACAGGGGCACAGGCCATCCAGATCAACACAGAAGGAGGCTGTCACCTTGATGGTTCCATGGTTTTGGAAGCAGCCAACCAGATGGATCTGAACCAGGTGGATATTCTTTTTGTGGAAAATGTCGGAAATCTGGTATGCCCTGCAGAGTTCAGCGTAGGTGAAGATTACAAGATAACAATATTAAGTGTAGTGGAAGGTGATGATAAACCTGAAAAGTATCCCCTGATCTTTGCCGAATCAAAGGTCATGCTGCTCAATAAGGTTGACCTGCTTCCTTATGTTGACTTCAGCCTGGAAAAGGCATCCAACTTTGCCAGAAGCCTCAAAAATGATATAGAGATCTATCCAGTTTCAGCCAAAACCAGAGAAGGAATGGACTCCTGGTATCAATGGTTGAGAAAAGAAGTTAAAACTAAAAAATCAGCTTAACAGACGCAACTTAATATTAAGTTTTTCTTGTTCATATTGACTTTAAATTAAAGGAATCAACAATGCAGGATTTAAAAATGGCCTCATCTTGCGCCTGTTCTTCAGACGATAAAAAAGAAGACAAGGACGCCAAGCTCAAACAGAAGATGGGCAAAATTAAAAACAAACTGGTGGTAATGAGCGGAAAAGGCGGTGTGGGTAAAAGTACTGCTGCAGCCAATCTTGCTGCATCTCTTGCCATAAAAGGCTTCAAGGTTGGCCTGCTGGACGTGGATGTACATGGCCCGAGCATACCCAGACTTTTCAGTTTATCATCAGAACGCCCACATATTGAAAAAGACTATATTGAACCAGTTCCCTGGGGCAGAAACTTATGGGTCATGTCTCTGGGATTTATGCTGCCTGACAGCAGAGAAGCAGTAATCTGGCGTGGACCTGTAAAGATGGCTCTGATTCGCCAGTTTCTTCAGGATGTAGCCTGGGGCGACCTTGATTATCTTATAGTTGACTGCCCTCCCGGAACAGGGGATGAACCAATGTCTGCATTACAACTCCTTGGCCCCGGAACTGGAGCAGTTATCGTAACCACTCCCCAGGCTGTTGCAGTGGACGACGTTCGCAGATCTGTTACTTTCTGCCGGGAAATGGAAACACCTGTCATTGGTATACTGGAAAATATGAGTGGCTATTCCTGCCC
>PWPY01000076.1 GCA_003558575.1 Desulfonatronovibrio sp. | reverse complement strand
TTCACCGGGGGCACGTGAACATTGCCTTTCTGGCTGATCCTGCCCGACACAACAAATTTCAGACGATCCTTAAGATCAATAAGTATCCTGCGGGCCGACTTGACCCCAATACCAGGCACCTGAGACAGCATACGTTCATCTTCTCTGGCAACAACATCCTTGAGCCTGTCTGGAGAAAATATTCCCAAAATAGCCAGGGCTGTCTTGGGGCCTAGCTTGGGAGTATTCAAAAGGACATTAAAGGTTTCTCTTTCTTCCTGGGTAAAGAATCCGTAAAGATCAAAGGCATCTTCCCGGATAACATTGCTGATGAAAAGCTCTGAATCCTGATCTAATCCAGGCAGCTCTCCCATATTCTTGGATGTAAGAAAAACTTCATATCCAAGGCCTGAATCTGTAAGAATAATACAGGATTTTTCACTAACACTAACTATCTGGCCTTTTATATAAGCAATCATTTCCACCCCTTGAGCCTGGATGCCCGGCGCTGATTGAGGTGAGTAACAGCTACAGCCAGAGCATCGCTGGCATCTTTAGCCCAGCCTCCCTTACTTCCCAGGAGCCTGGCTACCATAAATGCCACCTGGTCCTTTCCTGCACGCCCCACCCCTACGATGGATTTTTTGACCATGGTAGGCTCATATGAAAATACAGGAATATTATTATGGGCACAGGCTACTATGGCTGCTCCCCTGGCCTGGCCAAGTTTGAGAGCAGAGGATGCATTTCTCGCCATGAATATTTCTTCTACAGCTGCCTCAGCAGGTAAAAACTCATCAATGAGCCTGCATATTTCCTGAAAAATCTTTGCCAGTCTCATGCTCATGTCATCTAAAGATTCCGTGCGCACGGTTCCGGCTTTGATAAGATTCAACACCCCGGATGATTCACTGATGAGGCCAAACCCTGTACATCTCGATCCAGGATCTATTCCCAGCACAATATTTTTTTGGTTTAAGCTCAACCTATTCTAACCTTATGCAGTACGCCCCTTTAACTATCTGCTGATAAACCCATAACAGAAACAGAGACTCTTATTGAAAATTAACCTTCAAGTTCTTTAATGAGAGACTCGGGCAGATCAAAGTTGGAATACACATTTTGCACATCATCATGGTCATCCAAGTTTTCATAAAGGTTAATGAGCTTGCGTCCTGTTTCTACATCCACTTCTATGGTATTTTTGGGGACCATGGTTACCTGGGCTTCAACATACTTCAGCCCTGCTTCATCATAAGCCTGCTTCACTGAAACAAAATCTTCAGGAGCACATCTCACCTGCCACACATCGCCATCATCAATAATATCCTCAACTCCTGCTTCAAGACCTGCCTCTAAGATTTCTTCTTCGCCGTAAGCCTCTTTTTCAAAGGAAAGAACCCCCATATTGTCAAACATCCAGGCAACGCAACCGGATTCACCCATGGACCCGCCGCCCTTACTCAGCATATGCCTGATTTCTGCCACGGTCCTGTTCTTGTTGTCTGTTGCCGCTTCTATGAGCATGGCAGCACCACCAGGTCCGTATCCCTCATAAAACACCTCATCAATACTGTCAGCAGCAAGTTCGCCTGTCCCTTTCTTAATAGCTGTTTCAATCTTATCCTTGGGAAGGTTCACTGCTTTAGCCGCTTCAATGGCTGACCTCAGACGGTTGTTTGCATTGGTATCTCCCCCGCCAGTCCGGGCCGCAAGAAAAATTTCTTTGGTAACCTTGGTAAAAATCTTACCCCTCTTGGCATCCTGCCTGCCTTTTCTGTGTTGAATATTATGCCATTTACTATGCCCTGCCATATATTCCCCGCTTGTATACGTGTTAAATGTTAACCTCGTTTCCGGATGAAAACTAACCTTTATATTCCAATCCCACTAAAAAAATCTCTTTACTTTCTGCTCTGGAGCTTTTGGGCTTAAAATGTTTTAATTTCTTAAAGCTCAGCCGTATCTCCTTCTGCAGCTCCTGAATATCCGGCCCTTCCAGAATCTTAACCACAAAGCTTCCACCTGCTTTTAAAAACTTTCTGGCAACATAAAGGGCTTCAATGGCCAGAGTGAATGACTTGGCCTGATCAGTAAACTTTATCCCTGTAGTTTTGGGGGCCATATCACTGAGCACAATGTCAAAGGGAGCATTACTTTCCATTTCTGTCTGAGCAGGTCCACCTTCTTCAAACACATCCCCCTGGACAAAACTGACCTGATCTGAAAAAGAAACATTAGGCTCATTCAGGTCCACAGCAAGGACAATGCCTTTTTCTCCGACTTTCTGGGCTGCAAACATGGTCCAGGACCCGGGTGCAGCACCTAGATCCAGGACTTTCTGATTTATATCAAGGAGATGAAATTTTTTATCCATTTCCTTGAGCTTATAAACTGACCTGGCAGGATAATTATCCCTTTTGGCCTTTTTAAAATACTGATCCTGGTATTTTTTCATGATGTATAAAATCCGACAAATGAGCTGCAGGTGGCAATTCAGGACAAACTATTATGCATGACCGACCATTGGCTGTAAAGATAAAAACAGAACTGGCAATCTCAGGAACCGTAAGCTCTGCTCCTGGAAATTTCAAGATATTAAAGCCTGGATCGCCCCCCCTTTTTCTGGGACTTGGACCTGATCCCGCCTCTGTGCTGGAAAGGTTCAATTATAATCATGGTTACTATATTGAATGTCCGGAATTTGAACAGCAGATGCCCCTTTCATGGGCAAAAAGCATACCTTCAGTTCTAAGCAGGATAAACTTGGACACCCTTGGTGAGATTAATCCAGAAAAACTGGAAATCATACTGTATCTGCCAGGGCTCAAATCCTTTCCCTCTTTCTGGTCTCAGATACTGGCAATGATAAGAGCTGGTCACTTCAAGCCTCAAGCCGGGCCAGTTAGAAGCTCTACCATTTTTGTTTTTGGCAATGAAAAATCTCTGCTCATTCCGGAAATTTGCTGGGAAATTGACAAGCTTGAAATGAAACCCATCCTGATTCATTCTGAAACAGGCCCTGATGATTTAAAAAGGATACTTGATCAAGTCAGACCCTGCATGTCCATAAGTATCAATCTCCAGGGGATGGATCCTTATGGTGAAAACTTTGCCCTTCTAAGGCAGCTAAGTATTCCCGTTGCTTTATGGATGGTTGACAATCCTTTTCATCTGCTGACCAGAATCAAATCAAGGTTCTGGACCCTGGCTCATATCTTCGTAACTGACCACTGGTTCATAAATCCACTGAGAAAGCTTGGAGCACAAAAAGTTTATCACCTCCCCCTTGCCGCCGCCCCGGGATTTTTCAGGTCCCGCATACCTCAATATGCTTCATTAGAAAACAGAGCTGTTTTTGTGGGCAGAAGTTCCTTTCCTGAAAATAAATCTTTTTTTGCGGCAGCTGTGAGGCATGGAGATCTGGAAACACAGTCCATGCAACTTATAAACCAGGGACATCGACCTGATTTTTCCTGGTGGGCAAAAAAATTAAATGTTAAGTTCTGGCCGGAAAACAAAGTCAGAGATATTGGTTTAGGAGCAGACAGATCAAGCCAGATCTGGAAAAAACAATTCCTTGAGCTCCTGGCGCAGAAACATCCCTTAACAGTTTTTGGTGATTCCGCATGGAAAGAATTTTTTCCTCAAGGTTTTGATATAAGAGCTGAGGTTGACTACTATGGACCTCTTGCCTCTATTTATTCCTCAGCCAGGTTTATAATCAACCTCACTGGCATGCTTCTGCCCTGGGGGTTAACTCAGCGTCACTTTGACGTCTGGGCTGCCCGGGGCTTTCTCATTACTGATAAAACACAGGGGCTGGATATTTTTCCCCAGGACCTTGTGCAGGAAATCTGTTTTTCAAACCCTGAACAGATGCTTAGTCTCGTTGACAGTGTGAGCAGCAACGAAAAAACCAAAAACCAGCTTACTTCAGATTTCAGAAATCTCATAAAAGAACGGCATACATACAAAAATCGTCTTGAACGAATCTTTAATCTGCTTGAATTAAGTCATCTACAAAGGAGTAATCTATGATTGTTTTTATAGGTAAGGACAAACCAGAATCAGAGAAAATCAGAGCTGCCAACCGGGAAAAACATGTGGC
>PWPY01000011.1 GCA_003558575.1 Desulfonatronovibrio sp. | reverse complement strand
CAGGTGGTTTCCATACTCCAGGACAGTGTTCTGGTAGAAGAACAGCTTACTGATATTTACGGGCAAAAAGAGACCAGACTTACAACCCTCAAGTTGCGCCCCGGAGAGGTGGACTAAATGAAATCTCTATTCAGCATTTTATACCTGCTTATGTTTTTTCTGGGAAATTTTCTTATTATCCAGGAAGCTTCTGGATATACTGGTGTCAGTTCAAATTCTCAGCATCAAAACCAGATAACCGACATTGATTTCTGGATGGACGAGCAAAATTTTTTCCATATCGATATAAAGGGGTACGGTGATTTTACCGCATCTGTGGAGTTGAATAATAATAACCGGTTAGAAGCATTAATACCCCAGACCTGGGTTTCTCCGTCAATGGTTCGCCTGTACCGTCTTGACAATTTTGAAACTCCTGTGAAATCTTTTTTTCTGCAAAACTCAGAAAACGGTGTCAGACTCATTTGGGTCTGGGACAGGAGTATTCCTTTCGAAATTATTCCAGGCACAGACATGACCACTTTCAGGTTTGCATCTAATACAACACCTGGACTACCTGGCTCACCTGGTCTTGTGCATGCACCTCACAACCAGCCCGTTTTTTATAGTGGGCTTGAACATGGCCTTTCAGAACCCCGAAAAGAATACACTGGCGCTCCAATTTCCATTGACCTTCAGAATGCTGAAGTCGAGCATGTACTCAGATTGATCACTTCCATTACAGACCACAATCTTATTCTGGATGAGGATGTGCAGGGAAAGGTTTCCCTGAGACTGAACAATGTTCCATGGGATCAGGCCCTTGACCTTGTTCTGGCCCAGAGAAACCTGGCCAAAGTCCACAGGGGCAATATTATTCGGATAACCACTGCGTCTAAGCTTCAACAGGAAATAGAACAGGTTAGAAAGGCCAGGGAGGAAGAAGCAAGATCCAGAGAGAGCATGCGACAGATGGAACCCCTTGAACAGGCATTCATTCAAATTAACTATGCCAGGGCCCAGGATCTCCAGCCAAGAGTCCAGGAGCTGTTATCAGATGAGGGCAGAGTGACTTATGATGAGAGGACAAATAAACTGATCATCAGGGATACTCAATCCCAGATCAGAGAAATCAGGGAACTTGTGCGCAACCTGGACCGCATTGAACGTCAGGTACTCATTGAGGCCAGGGTAGTTTATGCCACTGAAACTTTTCGCAGAGAGCTCGGGGTAGAATGGGGAATGCTGTATAAAGAACAGATCGGACGGGATCTTGTCGGCAGAGCTAACCTGGTAAACATGATGGCTCATAACTTTCCCTGGCAGACTGAACTGCCTATTGTCGCGCATTCTACGGTAAGTATCTTTTCCTTAGATGCAATACTTCGCCTGGGCGAACAGCAGAACCAGTCCCGAACCATTTCCTCGCCCAAGATAATGACTTTGAATAATCAGCAGGCTGAAATTGAACAGGGAGAGCGTATAAGGCGTGAAGTTGTTGATGAAAGAGGGCTAAGGACAGAATATGAAGATGCTGTCCTGCGCCTTACTGTGCTTCCTCAGATAACTCCTGAAAACAATCTCATTTTGAAACTGGAAGTCAGGGATGACACTCCTGCAGTAAACGGCATAAACACCAAGGTCGCCCGGACCACTCTACTTGTGGACGATGGCGAAACCATTGTCATTGGCGGAATAAGAAAAATATTTGAAGAAGATAGCGAGAACAAAGTCCCTGGACTTGGCGATATTCCGGTGCTTGGGTGGCTCTTTAAAAACCAGAGAGTTGAGGAAAGCAAGGATGAACTGCTTATCTTTATAAGGCCTAAAATTATTTAACCTAAGATATCATGGAACTAAGACTTACTACCATAAACGACTTCCTGAAAATCTGGAAACAGGATTTTCTGGGACACCAGGGCCTGTTTATACCAGGTGAAAAATCATTTACCCTGGGACAGGAAATGACCATAAATATCTGCGTTGAAGGCCAGGTATGGGGCAGTGCACTAGTCCTGCCTGTTTGGGCCAACCAGCATGGCCCAGTGAGCACTGACCTGCCCAGGGGCACCTTTTTAAAAATAATCCGCACAGAAAAAAATCTTCAGCAACAAATCAGCAACAACTGCTCATAGCCTGCCCAATGAAAAAAATTGACATTGCTTAAAAGTTGAGCTTCCATGTTAATCTTTTTTCATAATTTCGACCCATCAGGAATCAACCATGAAAAACCATTTGAGTAAACTTATCAGACCTGAAGTTATGGAATTCAAACCATATTCTCCAGGTCTTTCCATTGATGAAATAAGACAGAAGTACAAGCTGGACAATGTCATCAAAATGGCCAGCAATGAAAACCCCCTGGGAACATCTCCTGTTGTCCAGGAAGTAATTCAGAAAAACGCATCCCTGGCCTTCAGATATCCGGCAGCAGGCAATCCTGATTTGTGCAAAGCCATTGGCCAATATTTGAATATTGATCACCAGAGAATTGTATGCGGCAACGGTTCTGATGAAATTATTGACCTTTTAATCAGGGTCACGGCTGTTCCCGGGAGGGATAATATAGTAGCCTTTAAACCCTGCTTCAGTATTTACAAGCTTCAATCAAGACTTTGCGGAGTCGAATTCCGACAACATGCCCTTAACAATGATTTCACCTTTGACTGGGAAGGACTTTACAGTCTGATTGATGAGAATACCAGAATTGTCTTTTTAACCAACCCGGATAACCCTTCCGGCCATGCCGTCCCATCTACTGAACTCGGACGCATCGCTGAGAAACTTCCTGACTCATGCATCCTAATCATAGATGAAGCATACATTGATTTTGCTTCGCCAGTGGAAGAATATTCATCCCTTGCGCCGGCAATCAAGTCTGAAAATATTGTGGTTTTAAGAACATTCTCCAAAATGTTTGCCTTGGCAGGAATGAGGCTTGGCTATGGAATAATGCCCCACTTTCTGGCGGACTATCTAAAAAGAATAAGGCTTCCTTTCAGCGTGAATATCCTGGCTGAAAAAGCAGGCATTGCCGCTTTAAATGACCAGACATTCATGAATACAACCTTTGAGCTTATTGCAAATGAAAGACAACTTTTGTCTATAGAACTGGAAAAAATAGGGTGTCAGGTTTATCCATCCCAGGCCAACTTCATCATGTTCAAGCCGCCATCCAATGCCTGGGATATTTTTGAAAAGCTTCTCAGCCAGGGCATTATTATCAGACCCCTTAAAAGCTACGGCCTCCCAGATCATTTGCGCGTCAGCATTGGTACGGTAAAGGAAAACAAAACCCTGATTAAAAGCTTAAAGGCCATCTTAGATGAAAAATAGTCACATGATAATTACCATTGACGGTCCTGCAGGTGTTGGCAAGTCGACACTCGCCGGACGTCTCGCTGAAAGCTTTAAAATTGCCTATCTTGATACTGGAGCCATGTACAGGGCTGTTGGCTGGATGCTGGGCAATGAAGACCCGGATTCAGATCAGAATAAACTTGGAAAGATTCTTGAAGGCCTTATTTTCGGGCTTCATGGCTCTGGCTGGAACAGTCGCGTGACCCTCAATAAAAACATCCTTGGGGATGAGATCAGAACCGAAGAAGCGGGAATGCGGGCATCTGACTTTGCCCGCCTGAAAATTGTCCGCGAGTACCTCACAAAATCACAACAAAATATTGGACAGGAAACCTCTCTCGTGGCTGAAGGCCGGGATATGGGAAGTGTTGTTTTTATCAATGCCCACTATAAATTCTTTTTAGACGCCTCTGCCCGGGTAAGGGCAGAAAGAAGGCAGGCCCAACTTCTGAGAATGAGAAAACAGGCTGACTATAGCCTGATACTTGAACAGATCATAAAAAGGGATGAGCAGGATAGAAACAGGGCCATTGCCCCACTTAAGCCTGCTCCTGACGCAATTGTCATTGACACAGGACCTATGAATCCGGACCAGGTCTTTGAACAGATGACAAAACATATTGAGAACAGTCCTATACGATCTAAGTCTTCTTACAAGTAACTTCAAAAAAAACTGGACCCCGGATCAAGTCCGGGGTGACGGTTAAAGCAAGCTGTTACTCTTTACCGTCATTCCGGCGAAAGCCGGAATCCAGGTTTTGAGCGGTGTGAGTTACT
>PWPY01000318.1 GCA_003558575.1 Desulfonatronovibrio sp. | reverse complement strand
TGCAGGAGCAATATCATATTTAATATTCTCCCACATCCGCAAATTTATCTTCTTTAAAAAGCATTTTCTTCAACAGGCCAGGATATGGGCACCGAGATGGATTGGTTTGACTGCACTCATCCTGGGCTACTCCTTTATCTATAAGACACCTGTTGGAAAAGATCTTGAATTGACCAGAACCATGGCTTTTTTAGTTACCTTTCTTATTGCCATTTGCGCCTGGTATGGTGGCAAACTGATCGTCAACCGCATTACCCAGTAAAAAGAAGAAAGTGTAGAAGAAGTAGAAAGCATTTTTCGCCGACTCCAGATCATGACCTCGTCATATGTTGCTCTGTCACACGGAGCAAATGATGTGGCCAATGCCATTGGGCCTGTTGCTGCCATTTACATCATTGCCCGTCATCACGAACTGGTCCAGACTGCTGAGATCCCTATTTTTATGCTGATTCTTGGAGGACTTGGTCTTTCAGCTGGTATTGCTCTGCTTGGTAAAAAAGTAATTGCCACAGTAGGCAATAAAATTACTACCCTGACCAACACCAGGGGTTTTGCAGTTGATTTCAGTGCAGCTACCACTGTTCTTGTGGCCTCGAATATGGGCATGCCTGTATCAACCACCCATGCCTGCGTAGGTGGTGTGACAGGTGTCGGGCTGGCCAGAGGGTTTAGTGCTGTCAACTTCAAAGTTTTATTTCGAATTGTGGGCTTCTGGATACTGACTGTGCCCATTGCAGCCTTTACCTCCATAATTATTTTTCAAACACTAAAATGGATATTCATTTACTGATCATATGGGAACGACCATGCCCGGATATCTTGAGTAAACAATGTTGACCTGAATATAATCTTTAACTATTTTAAATTTATATATATGGCACTATGCCGCATTAAGATTTAAGAGGTATTTAAGATGAAATTTAATTTTTTTGGACTCCTGACCCAGAAATCTCCCATGGAAAGACTTCTGGAACATTACGATAAAATTCAGCAATCAGTTGAAGTAATAAATGAATCTTTGGAGTGCTATATTGGAGGAGGCCAGTGTGTTGAATTCAAAACACTGCAAAGCAGCCTGAACGATCTTGAATCTCAAGCAGACAAAATCATTCGCTATATACGCAACCATCTTCCCAGAGGTCTGTATATGCCTGTGGACAAGGTACTTTTCCTGAGCTATACAAGTGCTCAGGATGATATCTTAGACAATGCTCAGGAGGCATTAAACTGGCTGTCCATGCGAACCATGATTATTCCTGAAGATTTTCAGAAAGAGATGATTTATCTTGTGGATGATGTCGGCAACATGGTCTATCTTCTCGGTCCTGCTCTCAAAGACACTGTTTCTCTGGTTCATTTAGAAAACCTGGACAGGGACGGAACAAAAGATCAATACCGGAAAATCAGGGACAAAAGACATGAAATATTCAGAGCCAAAAATGCTCTGATCAGAAAAATGTACAGCTCAGAGATTGACTTCAAAGATATCTATCAACTAATTCATTTTACAGAAAAAATGTATTCCATGTGCCATAGTTGCAGCAAATGTGTCGAAATCTTACGTTCCATGATTGCAAGATAATCATCTGAAAATACATAATCTTAATTCCATAACAATACTCTGCTTAACTTTATGCAAGACAAATCTGGACTAAGAGGTAGTTA
The DNA here is from genome assembly GCA_003558575.1 of Desulfonatronovibrio sp. Classification (GTDB taxonomy): domain Bacteria; phylum Desulfobacterota; class Desulfovibrionia; order Desulfovibrionales; family Desulfonatronovibrionaceae; genus Desulfonatronovibrio. The sequence goes on along the minus strand of PWPY01000318.1, from coordinate 2,476 downwards.
ATAATTCCAGGTGCAATACATTGGAATTATTAATTGTCCTGGCAAAGTCTGCTTATGTGAGCAGACATGAATGTGGATAAATGCTATTTAACTATTCCTGAAAATCAGGAAGTTATACATCAGGGGGAAAGATGGAGATTTCAAGCATTAAGGATGAAAAAGCGCTTATAATTACAGCCAGCGGAAGGCTTGATACAACTACTGCTCAGGACTTTGAAGCCAAGTGTCTTGAGCTTCTGGCAACTGGTGATAAAAACTTCATAATTGATCTTAGTGACGTGGAGTATATCAGCAGTGCTGGATTGAGAAGCATCTTGTCTGTTGGGAAAAAAGTACGTTCAGAGGAAGGTAATCTCTCTTTTTGCTCATTAAAAGGCATGGTAAGAGAAGTGTTCGAAATTTCAGGTTTTTCATCCATCTTCACCATCCATGATACCAGGAAGCAGGCCCTTGAAAAGCTCTGAGCCGGAATCGTTCTTCTGGAAAGAGCTCACAGCTGCCAACAAGGACAACCTTGGCAAACTTAAAGAATTTATTCTTGGCCACGCCCAAAAAAATGAAGTTCCTGAGCTGGTACTACCAAAAATTGATCTTGTTCTCGAAGAAGTTCTATTGAATATAGTCAATTATGCCTACCCTGATAACCCAAAAGCTGTCATCAAGGTTGGTTGTGCCCTGTCTCCTGATAAACTGAACATCAGGATTATTGATCAGGGTAAGGAATTTGATCCATCTGCCAAACCTGATCCTGATATCAGTTTATCTGTTGAAGAAAGAGACATAGGAGGTCTGGGCATACTTCTGGTTCGCAAAATATCTGATGAATTCAGCTACCAGAGATCCAACAACCAGAATATTCTTGACATCGGCTTCAATCTTGACAGTTGAAGAGCCTGACTAAACAGATCGTGACAAATCTATTTAAATTGATAACACTTAAAAAGTTCCTTATTCTTATACTAACTGTTTTCCTTCTTTTTTTTACTATCTCCACCCAATCTTATTCAGACCAGCAAAAGCGCCTTGTCATTGTCCAGTCCATAAAACACCCTGCCCTTGATGACGTAACAAACGGTATAAAAAAATACTTTAAGGATAATGCACTGTCTATAGAATTAATGCATATTGTGCCTGCCGCAGATCCAGATCTCTTAGATATTGCTGCCATTAGAAAATTCAGACCTCACCTGATTATTACGATTGGAACCCAGGCCTCACAGAATCTGTCCAGCATAATAGATGACATACCCATTGTTTTTTCAGCTGTAACTGATCCAGTTGGAGCTGGACTGGTAAAGGATTTGACAAAGCCAGGCGGTCAGATCACAGGGATTACAGACATGAGTCCGGTGGATCACCAGCTGGAGATGATAATACAGGTTCATCCCGAAATCAAAAATATTGGCCTTATCTTTTCTGAGTTTGAACAGAACGCTGTTCTCATAAGGGACCATTTTAAAAGATCTTCAGAGCTTAGAGAAATAACTTTTTGGGAAGCATCTGTCAGTTCAGGAGGAGACGTTACTGATGCACTAATGGAAATTATTGATAAAATAGAAGCTCTTTATATTTCTACAGATAACTACGTTGTTTCTCAGGTTGGTGAACTTGCAAAAACTTGTGCCACGGCCCAACTACCTATATATGCTGCAGATCTCAACTCCGTGGCAGGAGGAGCAATAGCTGCCCTGAGCATTGATTATTATAAAATGGGTATTCAGACTGGAGCCATGAGCCATAGGGTAATCCAGGGATCTGACCCCGCAGCAATGCCCGTGGAAAAAGCTGAAGAAATGAATATCGCCATTAATGTCAAAGCTGCCGAAAAAATGAATGTTTTGCTCCCAATGGATTTAGTCATAGCTGCTGATCGAATATATGATTACTTTTCAGAATAAAACCAATCATAACTGATCACCGCATAAAACCTGTCATGAAACAAAGGCAGGGCAGTTCAAGTTGCTACCTTTGTCGTTTTAACAAAGTCATGAACCGCTTCCTGAAGGGCGCGGGCAGCAAGATGAGCGCAGTGTTCTTTATCTTCAGGCAGACCAAACTCAACAACTTTCAAAATATCATCCCCTGTGACAGAAGCTGCTTCTTCAATACTTTTCCCCCTGGCCAGCTCACAGGCCACAGATCCGCAAACCACACTGGGTCCGCATCCATCACTGAAGAAAGAGGCCTCACTTATCTGTTCTTTGCTGAATCTCAGGTAAATTTCAACAGTATCCCCACATGATCCAGTTAATCTTGCGCAGGAATCAGAATCTTCCATCCTGCCCATATAGGCTGGTTTCTTCCAACGCTTAAACACCTCCGGCCCATAATGCTCAAGAGTTTGTTCATATATTTTTTCCTGAAGCTCATCAAGATGATCATTGAGATCTTTTGTCATTCTATCCTCCAAAATTTTTCGATTTTTGTAACTGTTCAGCATGTTCGAACAAGAAGAACTGGACCCCGGATCTGGTCC
>PWPY01000330.1 GCA_003558575.1 Desulfonatronovibrio sp. | reverse complement strand
GTGGATAAAGACGGTACTGCTCCTCCCATGCGTCTGCTTAAAGAGTTAGAAAGCAAAGAACCTTCTACCAAAGCTATTGAGCCAGTAGAATCTGCTGAAAAGCCAGAAATAAATTACACATCAGAGCATGAAGCTTCTATAGATGTTGTTCGGGAAGCTGAACAGGCTGATGAAACAGAGGAAAGTGAAGATTTAGATAAAGAAAGGTCAAGCGCTAGAGATGAAAAGTAACTTTAATCTTGGAGGATATTTATGAGGCTCGTAACTCGTTCAGATTTTGATGGTTTGGGGTGTGCCGCAGTTTTGAAGGAAGCGGGGATAATTGATAGCGGAATTCGATTCGTTCATCCCAAGGATGTGCAAGATGGAATTGTTGAAGTAAATGAGAATGATATCCTGGCTAATATTCCTTATGTAGAAGGATGCGGCATGTGGTTTGACCATCATTCAAGTGAAGATGAAAGATTGAAAATCAAAGATTTCAAGGGAAAAAGCGATAGCAGCGCTTTGAGCGCTGCCAGGGTTATTTATGACTATTATGGAGGCTTTGATAAATTTCAGAATTCACATCTCGATGATCTAATAAATGCAGTGGATAAGGCGGATTCAGCAGATTTTACTAAGGAAGAAATTCTTGATCCCAGGGGCTGGGTCCTTATTTCATTTGTCATGGATCCCCGCACAGGGCTTGGACGCTATAAGGATTACCGCATCAGCAATTATGCTCTCATGGAAGACATGATTGATTATTGCAGACATAAAACAGCCGATGAAATTTTAGAGATACCTGATGTTAAAGAGCGTACTGTCCGTTATTTTGAACAAAATGAAAAATTTAAGGAAATGCTGCTGCAAAACAGCAGGGTTGAAGGAAATGTTGTGATTCTTGATTTGAGAAATCAGGATGAGATTTATACTGGCAATCGATTTTTACTTTATTCCCTTTTCCCTGAACAGAATATTTCCCTGCAGGTGATATGGGGACTGAAAAAACAAAATGTTGTCATAACCTGTGGTTACAGCATTCTTAAAAAGGATGCTACTGCAGACATTGGTTCACTGATGCTTAAGTATGGCGGTGGGGGACATAAACGGGTTGGAACATCCCAGGTTCCTGAGGATCAGGCTGAATCTGCTTTGAATGAAATCATTCAGGAGCTGAATAAGTAGACCTCACTGAAAAGTGACTGATAGCAGACGGTTTTATTTTCAATTAATTTACAGGGAGTCAGTGCACACAAGCCTGCTCCCTGTTAGCATTTGGACTGCTGAAAACCTGACACCATGTTGAGAGCGAGTGGCATAATTACGGACCTTCGTGTTACTTATGTTGGATTTTTATTTTATTTTTGACATTATTTTGTAATTATTATAGCAGTTGCCATGTTTTTGATGTTAATTTTTCATCGAAATCAAGGTCCAAATGATTATCTGAGTCAATGATTGTTCAAAGATTTTCGACTGTGATTCCCATACATTAATCTTTGTGTCAGATCCATGTAATGCAAATACAGAAAATATAGAGTATATCAATGTCACATTTTGATGATGGTCGAATTCCACCCGAGTACAGTTCCTATATTGGGCGTAAAGTATTTTTTTTACTGCTACTGACAGGGCTTACCATATTTTTCTTTGTTCTATCCATTTCCCTTGGAGCTGTAAGGATACCTGCAATTGATGTGATCAAGGCTGTCCTGGGTCAGTCCCAGGATGCAAGATTTCAGATTATTGTTATGAATATTCGGCTTCCCCATGCTTTAGCCGCATTTATAGCCGGGGCAGGGCTTGCCGCAGCCGGGGCTGCCATGCAGTCTATCCTTCGCAATCCTCTGGGTTCTCCCTTTACCCTAGGTATTTCTCAGGCGGGTGCTTTTGGAGCTGCTTTTTCCGTGATGATCATAGGTAGTGGAGTCATGCAAAGTTCCCAGGTGGGAGCCGTGACCATTTCTAATCCATATCTTACCACAATTATTGCCTTTATTTTCTGTATGCTGGCATCAATGGTTATTGTGGCCATTGCCAGGCTTAGAGGTGCGACTCCAGAAGTCATGGTTCTAAGCGGAGTTGCTCTGGGATCGCTTTTCGGGGCAGGCACTATGTTTCTGCAATATTTTGCGGATGATGTTCAACTGGCAGCTATGGTCTTCTGGACTTTTGGTGATGTAGGTAGAGCGGGCTGGAGTGAAATAAGGATAATGGGGATTGTGGTGTTACTTGCCGTGTTGTTTTTTATTTATAACAGGTGGAACTATAATGCCATAGATGCAGGAGATGAGACGGCCAGAGGACTTGGAGTCAGTGTTGAAAGAGTGAGAATGGTCGGCATGATTGTGGCTTCATTAGTGACGGCCACGGTTGTTTCTTTTCTGGGTATCATCGGCTTTGTAGGGCTTATCTGTCCTCATATTGTTCGCAGAGTAATAGGGGATGATCATAGGTTTCTCATGCCGGCCAGCTGTCTTACAGGAGGCGTTTTGCTTTTGGCTTCAGACACTGTGGCCCGGCTTGTGCTATCCCCTCATGTATTGCCTGTTTCCATATTAACGGCCTTTCTTGGAGCTCCTGCATTTCTTTATCTGCTTATTCGCAGGAGGATCAAATGATCCTGTCAGTAAAAGATTTATGTATTGGATATAATAAATCATTGGTCTTGGAAGACCTGAATTTTTCAGTTGATCCAGGAGATATGCTGACCATCTTAGGGCCTAACGGGGTAGGCAAAACCACCCTTTTAAAATGCATTAATCGAATCCTTACTCCCAGCAAAGGCGCAGTCATGGTAGAGGATGCAGATGTCTTTCGCATGGGTGCAGGTGAAATTGCCAAACGTCTGGGATACGTTGCTCAAAAGAGTGAAGCCGGAAGGATGACAGCATTTGATGCCATTTTATTGGGAAGGAAGCCATATCTTCGCTGGAAAGTTTCTGATTATGATCTTAAAGTTGTAGACTCTGCTATCAGACATATGGGGCTGGATCACCTTGCTTTGCGACACATTGACCAGATGAGTGGAGGTGAACTTCAGAAGGTATGTATAGCGAGAGCCTTAGTCCAGGAACCCACAGTAATTCTTTTAGATGAACCCACCAGCAGTCTTGACTTGAAAAATCAATTAGAGATTATGCGTACCATAAAACATGTGGTCAAGGAGCATAATATCGCGGCTGTAATGACCATGCATGACCTGAACATGGCTTTTCGGTTTACTGATAAGTTTTTGTTCCTCAAGGAAGGAAAGATTTTTCATCACGGGATCTGTCAGGAATTGAAGGCGGGAATTGTCAAAGATGTTTATGATGTAGAAGTGGAAATAATCACCCACAATGGTCAACTTGTAATAATACCGATTGGTACAGATTCCCTAAATTAACAGGCAGAGTGTGTTTTGTACAAACTTTCAAAATAAGATTTTTTCAACGCATACCAAAGTGCTGAGATCTTAATTCTAAACTTGAACAGCCTGCTGAGGAAACTTTCCGGCAGGCTGTTCAAGACTCATACAAAGCAACCATTCAGTTACATGTATTCAGGAAGATGTTTCCTGATTTCTTCCATCTTCAGCTGGGCGAGGTTTTTGTCCAGTTCTTTTATGACTTTTTTCTGTGTCTGTGCATTCAATTCACTTCTGAGCATTCCCAGTAAAGATGGTGGAGCAATAATATACAATTTTTCGAATTTATTATTGCTGGCTCCTTTATTCAGGATTTCAGCGAGTGAACGGGCAAATTGCTGGGCTTCATATTTTTTGGGATCAACTGTGGGAGTGAATGCAACTCTTTTTTCTCCTCCTGAAGGGTGCTGGCTTCTTCCGGGACGGTCATCAGTTATTTCCTGGGCAGATTGCCTGCCTGCAGGATGGACCAGAGTTTCGATTTCTTTCTCCAGAGCAGTTCTCTTGGTGGTTTCAAAAACCCTGGCTCTGCTGTTGTCTGCTGCTAAAACCCAGATTGTTTCCATAAATGACCTCCTCATAAGCAAATTGCTTGTTGAATAACAAATATTCACACTACTGAAGAATCAGCAGGTATAATTATTTCATTACAAGCATTTTGAGATTCGTCAAGGAATGAACGTCTCCTGTCAGGTTAACCTTTGAAAAAACCAGGCAGAAAAAGGGCGATATGAGGAAAAACAGTCATGAT
>PWPY01000253.1 GCA_003558575.1 Desulfonatronovibrio sp. | reverse complement strand
CGTTCATGGGCAGCGTGCTGGTCAACTATGAGCAGGCTGGAATCAGGTTTGGAAAATAATAGATAAGAATTTTCCACCTGACCCATGTAAGATATTTTTTTTATGGTTGCGGAGCCATGTTTCGGTGGTTGTGAGCTGAAACTATCAACACTTTGCACTTCCGGGGGACAAAACTGTGAATAATAATCTGACTTTTTTTCCCGGAGCCTTTTAAACAGACTTTCCTGATCAGTGTTATCTCTCTTTGAATAGGAAAAATTCTCTGCGGGTTGCTCGCTATTGTCAGTGTAAGGATTATTCGATGAAATATCGGGAAAGGATGAACCTGATGAAGTCTCTGCCGACTGATATATATCTGTGCTCAGGGTTGACCCAATGGCCCTGACAATCAGAGAGAATACCTGTTTTTCATTTCTGAATCGGATCTCATTTTTTGCGGGATGGACATTAACGTCTATATCCATGGAGGGCACGTTAATAAATAGCACTGCCTGAGGGTATTCTCTGGAAATCAGGCGTCCTTTATATGCCTGCCTCAGGGCGGACATGAGCATACGATCATTAACCGGCCTCTTGTTTACATAAAACAAGATTCTGTCGGCCCTGGCCTGAGTGCTTTCAGGTTTGGACACAAGGCCTGTTATGGACATATCATCATTATCCAAATTTATTTCCTGAAGATTTTCACAGATCTGGGATGGCCAGATGACTTCAAGGCGTTGGAGCAGGGTTTCTCCGGGGAAAAATCTGTACATTGATCTGGATTCAGAAAAAAGCTCAAAATCCGTTCCAAGGTTAGCAAGACAATGCCTGATAAAAGCTTCCACACATTTTTTATTCTCAGTAGTAGTTGTTTTCAGGAATTTTAGTCTTGCCGGAACATTGGATAAAAGGTTTTCTACTTTTATTCTGGTTCCCTGGGGCATGGCGACTGGCCCCTTATCCATTTCCTTGCCATATAAAAGTTTAATAAAAAAACCTTCATTATGTCCTGCCGGGCAGGAAGATATAGTCAGCTGGGAGATGGATGCGATACTTGGCAGGGCTTCGCCCCGGAAGCCAAAGCTGGATACCCGTGATAATTCATTAATATCAGATATTTTACTGGTGGCGTGTCTTGTAAGGGCCAGGGGCAGGTCATCAGGTTTCATCCCGGCGCCGTCATCACTGACTTGAATAAGGCTCTGTCCGCCTGCTTTCAGGTGAACCTGAATATTTTTTGCTCCGGCATCAAGACTGTTTTCCATCAGTTCCTTAACTACACTGGACGGGCGTTCCACCACTTCGCCTGCAGCAATCTGATTCTGCAGTCCCGGAGGAAGGACTCGAATGATACTCATGGATCAACCGCCAATGGATCCCAGGTTAAGAAGATTGATTCTCACTTCGTACCTGTGATCATAATCTGTCTTTTCAAAGATAAACTGTAAGCTGTAGCACTGATGACGATAAATGAGGCTGAGACTTCTTTCTATGTCTTTTTTCTCCTCCAGATCCCTTCTGTACACGAAGGTCATTTGCCAGTTTTTAACGAAATCTAAGGTTGTTCCCAACTCCAAGATACTGGTTTTGGAATTGACCCTTCGTTTAAATTCGTCAATTTCATTGAGGAAATCCAGGGAAAACCATGCAGATACCTTTTCCGGCCAGGTCACGGTCAGGGTGTGTTCGTGTTCAGTAACTCTGCTTTCATAAAAAGAATACCAGGTTTTATTTCTTAAGGATAAGTAATTATTGGGGTTGACTGTTGTTTCGGTCAGCAGGTCTGAAAATGGGCGCTGGGAATATTGATCAATATCTTCTCTGCGTCTGGCTTCCCGGAAGTCGTATGCCTGCTCAAATTTGATCCTTAAAAAATCTCTGTACCTGGTTCTGATTGACGGACCTGAAGTTTCAGCTCCCTGAGTGACAGTGTCAGTCCTGCTGGTGAAAACATTGGACAGAGAATAGGTAAGTTCTTCTCTGGGGTTTATGCGATCTATGGAATCAAAACGGGGATATTTGTTTTGACTGACATCAGGTATGAAATCATAGTCAATTTCAGGTCTTATGCTGTGCCTGAGCTTGGTCCAGGTAGTTTCTCCTATATTTTCAGGAGACATATCAGGGGCAGGACTTAGGTCAAATACTTTAAAAATATTGCTGAAGAGGTTTATGTTAATATCATATATTCCCCTTGTCTGGAAGTTGTCATCAGTATTTCGCTCTGCCGGGTCGTTTTCAAACTGATCAATATAATATGCAGTCTGCCTCCAGCCGATACTGGGGGTCAAAGTTCCAAAGCTGTTTCTGAGGGGTGTGCTTAACCTTGGGTGAACATCAAGTCTTGAGCCTCTGGTTCCATATTCCCTCCAGAAGTAAGTGGCCTGGTTGTTGGCTTCAATTTCAAAAGGGGTATTGCCAATGCTTGTGCGGAAAAGGTTGAGATTTACTTCCGGCAATTTTTGAATGGTAGGGTTTAGGCTTGATGGGCGATTGCTGTTTTTGTAACTGAGGTTGTCTGAATAGGTTAAGTTGGCATCAAGCCCGATATTGCTCCAGTATTTGGCTGCACTGATGATATTTCTTCTTACGAGACTGTCGTGATCAGCTATATCTCTGCCGAATTTGTCAAGAAACTGATTGCGGGAAGTATTAAAACCTGAATGACCGGACTTGAATTCTCTAAGGTAATTCTGATCAGATACATAATCTATATCAACCTTATAAGACCAGCCAGCCTGGGGGGCATACCCGTCATACTTAGCTCTGAGCCAGTATCTGTCTTTGTTGGGCCTGAAGAGGCCATCCCCGCGGAATTTTGATGGCTCTGATTCAAGTGTGTCGTGCTTTTCCCTGTCTCTCAACCAGTCTGCCCTCCATAAACCCTTGTTTAGAAGAGAAGGGGTGTGGCGATACTCAAGACCAGTCATGAGACCCCTTTTGGTATAATAGTTGGCATAAAAAGTAGCATCACGCTGGTCATCTATTACCCAGTAATAAGGCAGGTTTATATTTGTTCCATATTCTGAACCATAGCCGATGTCAGGGATAAGAAATCCGCTTTGACGTTCAGTTTTGACAGGAACAATAATGTAAGGAGAATAGAGAACAGATTGGTCTTTGACCCTGAATCTCGGGTTCCACAGGCTGGCATAACCATCTACTGTAATTTTTCCCCGGCTGGATATGATGGACCAGGGTGGTGTTTCTCCATCGCATGATGTCATTGAGCCCCGGAAAAATGAGTATGTGTTTTCTCCTGTTTTTTCCAGCACCTGTCCGGAAAAATAAATATGTTCCTCAGACATGAATACCTGGCCATTCTTAATCCATCCAACATTGTTGTCCAAGTCCAGTTCAGCTTCATCGCCCTCCAGAAAGTCTCCATCCCACTGGGCTGAAATGTTCCCTTTGAGATAAAGCCAGTTGGTTTCTGTATAAAGCCTTGCATAGTCAGCCTGTAAATAATTGTCTAATCTAAAGAGATGAACGTTACCATGAGCCTCAATGATATCTTCATCTTCATTAGAAACCACGCGATCTGCATCCAGTGTCCAGGGTGTGGCAGATAGTGCTGAGTTAACGAAAAAAAAGCACACTAAAAGAAGCTGGAATGAAATGAGTTTGATTTTTTTCACTTTGATACTGTCTTGGTTGATAAGCAAGTGGTCTTGCTTGTGTTTTGAAAAAAATGAATATAAGGATTTTCAGAAGTTGATAACCCTTCAATTAGTAATGGAAATGGTTTTTTCAAAGTTCTAAGTGTGAAAAACGCTGAACCATAACCTAACATCCAGCAGGGCTCAATAGTTAAAAATGTAGTGAAAAGTCTCAAGGAGTTAAACAAACAGTGCAATCAAATGACGAATAATATTGAAGACTTCATAGAATTTCAGGATAGTGGCAGCATTCAGGAACTGTTTGGCCCTCAGGGCGCAAATTTAAGGATTCTTCACGCCAGAACACAGGTTCTGATTGAACATCGTGGATGCTCTGTATTTTTGAAAGGTACGGATCAAGACAGACTTCAACTTGTAAAACGCTGTCTAATTCAGCTTTATAACCTTGTTGCAGCTGGATATAGAATTAACAGTCAGGATGTAGAGGCAGCCATCAGAATACTGGAAGATGATCCTAAGGCCGATCTAAAAAAAGTATTTAATGGTG
>PWPY01000193.1 GCA_003558575.1 Desulfonatronovibrio sp. | reverse complement strand
TTTAAGGGCAATAACTGCCAGGGAGTATGAGTCATTGCACTGCCCGGCATCCAGAACCCTTGGTATCCCACCGATATCGCCGAGGTTGAGCTTGTTATAACGATACTTGGCACATCCAGCAGTCAAAATCACCGTATCTTTGGGCAGTTTTTCTGCTACCTCAGTAAAATAACTGCGGCTTTTATGGCGTCCGTCACATCCTGCCATAACAATAAAGCGCTTGATCGCCCCTGATTTTACAGCCTCAACAACTTTGTCAGCCAGAGCCAGAACCTGGTTGTGGGCAAAGCCGCCGACAATTTTTCCGGTTTCAACTTCTTCTGGTGGCGAACACTTTCTGGCAGCTTCAATTACAGAAGAGAAGTCCTTTGATCCTCCAACAGGCCTGTCAGCTATATGTCCTGCTCCAACGTAATTAACAACGCCTGTGGTAAAAAGTCTGTCAAGATAAGTGTTGTCTTTTTTTACAGGAATAAGGCAGTTGGTGGTCAAGACAATGGGTCCGTTAAAGGATTCAAAATCCTTGTTCTGATGCCACCATGACCCACCATAGTTGCCAATGAAATGGTCATATTTTTTAAACTTCGGGTAATAATTGGCCGGAAGCATTTCACCATGAGTATAAACATCAATTCCGGTCCCTTCTGTCTGCTTGAGGATTTCTTCCATGTCTTTAAGGTCATGTCCACTTACAAGGATACCGGGATTCTTGCCCGTTCCAATATTGACTTCAGTAATTTCAGGATGACCATAGGCTTCTGTATTGGCCTCACTGAGGAGAGCCATGGTGCTTACAGAAGTTTCTCCAGCTTTCATAACCATTGCTACCATTTCATCAATAGACAGGTCTTTTGTGGTGGAAGCCAATGCCTGGAAGATAAAGTTGTAAATTTCGTCCTTTTCTTTGCCAAGGACAGCCGCATGATCTGCATAGGCGGCAATGCCTTTGCAGCCGATTACAAGAAGCTCCCTGAGTGAGCGGACATCTTCATTCTCAGTGGCTGTTATACGCATTTCATCAGACAAAGCCTTGTTCATTATTTCTTTTTTAGAGTCAGCATTCCAGGTGGCACAATCAGGAAGTGGTTCCAGGAGATCATTACCAAGTGATTTTTTCACTTCTTCTCTGACCTTGAGGGCTTCTTTAATGCGCTCAATAATTACATCATCATCCCAGGCCACATTAGTAATGGTGGTAAAAAGAGCCTTGCAGACAAAATTGCCAATCTTTTTATCAACAGCGCCTTTTTCAGCTGCTTTTTCCCCAAATACTGAAATACCTTTGCACACATAAATCAGAAGATCCTGCAAGTCTGCGGTTTCTTCGGGTTTGCCGCACATACCTTTGACTGTACATCCCTGATTCTTAGCTGTTTCCTGACATTGAAAGCAAAACATAATGCTCCTCCTTTATGGTTAAAATATCCCGTGTTCTTGATTGCTAAAATAAGGACTTCAGGATAAAAAACATTGACCTAAGTCAAAAGGAAGCCAAAATGTCTAAACATGTAAATAATTTTTCCATTTTTTCATCCCTGCCCCAGGAGTATATTGACAAGCTGGAAGGTATTTCTCAATCCAGAAAATACCCTGCTGGTCAAGCAATATTCATGGAAAATGATCCTGGCAATGGTTTCTATGGTATTGTCGAGGGAAAGATAAAGATTTACAAAAGCTCACCTTTTGGAAAAGAGCATATCCTGCATATTTTTGGTCCTGGAGAAGTTTTTGCTGAAGTGGCAGTCTTTGCAGGGATTAATTTTCCAGCCAATGCGCTGGCTCTGGAAGACAGCACCTTGATATTTTTTCCCAGAAACAGATTTCGTTCCCTTCTGGCCGAAAATCCTGACCTGAGTATGAATTTGCTGAGCCTTATGTCCATGCGCCTCAGGCAAATGGTATCCAAAGTGGAAGAATTAAGCCTCAAGGAAGTCCCGGCCAGGCTTGCTGCTCACCTGCTACTACTCAGACAAAATACAGACAAAGACAAGTTTAACCTTGACGTGAATAAAAGCCAGCTTGCTTCTTTGTTAGGTACTATTCCTGAAACCCTGTCAAGGGTAATTCGAAAAATGAAGGATGAAAATATTATCCAGACCAATGGGAGTGAAGTGGTAATTGTTGATATGCAGGGTTTGGAGGATCTGGCAGAAGGGGCGTATCGACTGTAGATAATGGCTTTGAAATGCTTTCTGAATTCGAAGATTCCTGATCTGATTTCTGGTATCAGGGAATGCACTTGGGTTAGCATCTCAGCTAATTTTAACTGTTATCCTTGGTTCCAGAATAGGTAAAAGACTTGGCAATCATTTTATAAAATCCACCCTTGTCAATTCCTACCACCTGTCCGCAAAGACAGTAAACTTTCCCATCCCTGTCTTCAAATTCAAATTTCCTTGTCATTCTGCGTTTATGACAGCGCAAAACTTCACCAGGACCGATTTTTTTATACTTCCAAAGCTTTCGTTTACATCCAGAACACTTGATTGTAAGCATGAAAATAAACTTAACTCAATACAGAAGAAAAGAAAACCATGAGCATAAATCCACAAAGAATAAAAACTGTCAAATCAGGATCGTGCAAGTCTGGTCCTGTCACATACTGGATGAGCAGGGAGCAGCGAATTCATGACAACTGGGCTCTGATTCATGCCATTGATATTGCCTGCAAAATGGAAAAAAAGTTGCGCATAGTTTTCTGTCTGACAGATAATTTTCATGAGGCAGGTCTGAGACATTATGACTTCATGCTTAGAGGTTTGGCAAAGTGCAGCAAAGAGGCAGGCAAGTTTAATATTCCTTTTGATCTCATCCCTGGAGACCCGGGACAAACTCTTCCCCTGTGGCTTGAAAAAAATAATGCCAGTCATGTAATTACTGACTTTGATCCTTTACGGATTAAAAGATCCTGGCAGGACAAGGTGCTTGAAAATTCAGATTTAGAATTTCATATAGTAGATGCCCATAATATAGTACCCTGCTGGGTAACTTCAGATAAACAGGAATATGCAGCCAGGACAATCCGAACCAAAATTCATAAAAAGCTTGATGAATTTCTTGAGCCTTTCCCAAAAATTACATCCCTTGACCAGAAGTGTAACAATTCAGACCTTAATATTGACATCCTGCTCAAAGACTTGAGTCTGCATAACAGCATACCACCTGTTGACTGGATTCAACCTGGATGGAATGAAGCTTTAAACATACTTGATCATTTCTTGAATCATGGTCTTAAAGATTATCAGAAAAAAAGAAATGATCCCAATGCCAACGCCCTTTCCAATCTTTCCCCATACCTTCACTTTGGCCAGATCTGCTCCCAGACTGTTGCCCTGCGCCTGAAGCAGAACAAAAGTATTTCTGTGGAAGATGCTGATTCTTTTCTTGAGGAACTCATAGTGCGTAAGGAACTTTCTGAAAATTACTGCTGGTTTAATAAGAATTATGATAATTTTGACGGCCTTCCTGACTGGGGGAAGAAGACCTTAGATAAACATCGCAGTGATGCCCGCGAATATTTGTACTCCCGGGATAAATTTGAAAAAGGTCAAACCCATGATCCTTTGTGGAATGCAGCGCAAAAGGAAATGGTTGTCACAGGAAAAATGCATGGTTACATGCGTATGTACTGGGCCAAAAAAATTTTAGAATGGACAGCATCACCAGAACAGGCCATAGAATTTACCATCTTTCTTAACGACAAATATGAGCTTGATGGCCGTGATCCCAATGGATACACAGGCATTATGTGGTCCATAGGCGGACTTCATGACCGGCCCTGGAAAGAACGATCTGTATTTGGCACTGTCAGGTTTATGAGTTATAATGGCTGCAAAAGAAAGTTCAATATCGATCAATATATCCAAAGATGGACTGATCCGGGGAGGTAATTATGGAATACTTCATACTTGGCGGCACAGGATTTGTTGGTAAATTTTTAATAAAATATCTTCTGGATAAAGGTGAAAATGTCACTGCCTTAGTCAGGGATGAATCTAAACTGAAAATAAAGTCCCCTGCCCTTAAAGCTGTCAAGGGCGACCCCCTGAAAAAAGGAGAATGGCAGAACAGTCTTAATCAGGCAGATATAATTATTAACCTGGTAGGTTCTCCTGTCATGACCAACTGGACTGAAAAAGCCAAAAAAAGCATTC
>PWPY01000276.1 GCA_003558575.1 Desulfonatronovibrio sp. | reverse complement strand
GTGACCCGGTCCTGCAATCTGGCCTGCAAACACTGCCGGGCTGAAGCCCACCCTGAACCATATCCAGGAGAGCTCTCCACTAAGGAAGCCCTTGAGCTCATTGATACATTTCCTCAAACAGGTGATCCTGTGGTTATTTTCACCGGAGGCGAGCCTTTACTCAGGCCTGATGTTTTTGACCTCATAAAACATGCGGATAACCTTGGTCTGCGTTGTGTAATGGCACCCAATGGAACCCTCATTAATCCTGAAAATGCCAGACTCATGAAACAGTCCGGTATACAGCGCTGCAGCATATCCATTGACGGACCGGGTGCAAAGGAACACGACCTGTTCCGGGGTGTTCCAGGCGCTTTTGAACAATCCATGACAGGCATTGAATACTTGAAACAGGCAGGCATACCTTTTCAGATCAATACTACTGTTACCCGGGACAATCTTCACCAGTTCAAGGA
Source organism: Desulfonatronovibrio sp. (assembly GCA_003558575.1). Taxonomy (GTDB): domain Bacteria; phylum Desulfobacterota; class Desulfovibrionia; order Desulfovibrionales; family Desulfonatronovibrionaceae; genus Desulfonatronovibrio. The sequence goes on along the minus strand of PWPY01000276.1, from coordinate 3,703 downwards.
TATTTTTAATCTATCAAGAGATCTTGGAGCAGTGGCCTGGCATATATTCATGCTTGTCCCCACTGGCCGCGGTGCAGAAATTGCTGACCAGGCCATCTCTGCCAGGGAATATGAAGAGGTGCTCAACTGGTTTTATGACTTCCGCAAAACAACTGATATGCACCTTAAAGCTACGTGCGCGCCGCATTATTACAGAATTATGCGCCAGAGGGCCAGAGAGGAAAACATACCTGTAAATCAGGAAAACTTCGGATTAGATGCCATGTCCAGGGGGTGCCTTGGGGGAATTGGTTTCTGCTTTATCTCCCATGCAGGTCAGGTTCAACCCTGAGGCTATCTTGAACTTGATTGCGGAAATGTGAAAAAAACTCCCTTTCCGGAAATATGGAAAAACTCATCAAATTTTCTTAAGTTAAGAAACAAGAAGGAATACCATGGGAAATGCGGAGTGTGTGAATATCACCGAGTTTGTGGAGGATGCAGGGCAAGAGCCTTTACCATGAACCAGAACTTTATGTCTCCTGAGCCCTTATGTACCTATGAACCGGCCAGAACCGTAAAGGAATAACAGCCATGATACATGATTCCGGACTTTCTCTGATTGACAAGGAAATCTTAGACATAATTCAAACAGATTTCCCTCTGGACCCGAGACCTTATGCAAAGATCGGTCAAAAAGTAGGACTCACGGAAGCCGAGACCCTTAGCAGAATCAGGGCCTTGAAGCAGAAAGGGGTAATTAGACGCATCGGGGGGAATTTTCAATCCAAGAAGCTTGGCTGGCACAGCACATTATGTGCGGCAAGCGTCCCAGAAGAAAAGTTGTCTGAATTTGTGGACGAGGTAAACAGCCATCCCGGAGTAACTCACAATTATCTTCGCAAACACAAACAAAACGTCTGGTTCACTTATATAGGACCATCCAAAGAGTTTGTCCGGGAATCCCTGCAGAAAATTACAGGAAAAACAGGAATAGAAATATTAAATCTACCTGCCAAAAATATGTTTAAAATCAAAGTTGACTTTCCCATGAAAAAGAAAACCCGGTAACTTACCGGGTTTTCTTAACTTATATCAAACATCACCTGGAATCAGTTATCAAACTGATCTAAATCCTTTCCCTGACAAACTGCGTAAATTTTTCGCCTGTAAACCCAAACTCTTCTGCCAGCACATTACCAGGGGCTGATTCTCCAAAGCGGTCTAAGCTGTATACATACCCATCCAGTCCAACGTATTTGTACCAGATATTTCCGCTTCCAGCTTCAATGGCGAACCTTTTACGGATGCTTCCAGGCAGAACAGATTCCTTGTATTCATCATCCTGAGCTTCGAATATCTCAAGACATGGAGCACTTACAACTCTGATTGCAGCCGGAGCCAGAGCCTCAGCCGCTTCTAAGGCAAGATGAACTTCTGATCCCGTGGCGATAATTATGGTCTGGGGATTTTCAGCGTCTTTCAGTATATAAGCCCCGCGCTTGACGCCCTCTTTTACCTGTGGATATTTGTCTAAGTCCAGAACAGGAACACCCTGTCTGGTGAGCATTACTGCGCTGGGAGTTGCAGTTTGGGAAAAGGCCATTTCTATACAAAGCTTGGATTCCTGGGCATCCGCCGGCCTGAACACATTAAAATTGGGAATAAGTCTCAGGGAACTGATATGTTCTATAGGCTGGTGGGTTGGGCCGTCCTCTCCCACATAAAAAGAATCATGGGTAAAAATATGAACCACAGGAAGCATCTGCAAAGCAGCCATACGCAAAGCGTTTCTAACATAGTCAGAAAAAACAAGAAACGTTGCCCCAAAACCCTGAACACCGCCATGCAGGGCCATTCCATTAAGGATTGCACCCATGGGAAATTCTCTCACCCCAAAGGGGAGGTACCTTCCAGAAGAATTATTTATGTTGTGAAAAATACCAGCACTTTCCCTGAACTTTACAGTCTGGTTGGAAGGATCCAGATCAGCTGAACCGCCCATAAGATTAGGCATGCTCTTCATTAGATTGTTGAGACAGGAGCCAAAGGCCTTACGGGTGGCAACCTTCTGTCCCGGATCAAATTGAGGCAGGTTCAAATCTCTGGATTCAGGATCAGAATTAATAAGCTTCCAGAATTGAGCAATATCTTCTGAACTGCTCAAAGTATCCTCAAGCTTACGTTTCCAGGCCTCAGCCTTATCTGTCAATCTGGTGAACCTTTCCTGAAAATGATCCAGCACATCCTGGGGGAGGTAAAAATGCTCATCAACAGGCAAACCAAGGTTTTCCTTGGTTTTGACGATCTCTTCCGGGGAGAATGGGGCTCCGTGTGTGTCCTCACTGCCTTCAAGGGAAGCACTGCCTCTGGCCATTGTTGTATGCCCGATGATCAGTGTTGGTCTTTGATCCTCCACCCTGCCGGCATTAATTGCTTTTCCGATCTGATCATGATCATGGCCGTCTATCTCAATGACCTGCCAGCAGAAGGCCTCAAATATTTTTTTATAATCGGAGCAATCAGCCCGGTCAGTAGGTCCGGCCAGCTGGATTTTATTACTGTCATAATAAACAATCAGTTTTCCAAGGCCCCAGCCTCCAGCCAAGGCCGCACTTCCCAACGCTATGGGTTCCTGGAGATCTCCATCTGAAACCAGGGCATAGGTGAAATGATCACAAACCTCAGATCCAAGTTTTGAACGAAGAAAGGACTCTGCCACAGCCATACCCACTGACATTCCCAGCCCCTGACCCAGAGGTCCTGTTGTAGCTTCGACCCCGGGAGTCATGTGGTGTTCAGGATGCCCTGGAGTTCTGCTGCCCAACTGCCGAAAGGCTTTGAGATCATCAAGGTTAATATATCCGCACATGCATAGAATGCTATACAAAAGCATTGACTCATGGCCAGCGGAAAGTACAAATCTGTCCCGGTCAAACCACTTATCATCCTCAGGATTAAACTTAAGAAAATCCTTAAACAAGATATACAGATAATCTGAGGAAGACATTGCTCCGCCGGGATGTCCTGAATTGGCCTTTCTGGTTCCGTCCATTATAAGACCTTTGATAACATTTACTGCTTTGTGATCAATCTGGTTTGTCATTTAAAAGTTCCATCTAAGGTTTAAGTTACTGAATCCAACTTATAATCGTCCCCACCCGGGAAATTCCGGGATTATACCGACAAATAGCCTGCAACCTCTTCAATAAGGTCAATCCTCTTTTGATGCCTTCCCCCCTCAAAGGAAGCTGACAAAAATGCGTCAACAATACTGCCTGCCAGGTCTATACCCACGATCCTCTCACCAAGACAAAGAACATTGGCATCATTATGCATCCTGGACATTCTGGCCATATATTCATTAAGACATAAAGCTGCCCTGATACCCTTTATTCTGTTGGCTGTCATGGACATGCCAATGCCTGATCCGCATATTAGAATACCTGGACTTTGCAGCTCCAGAACTTTGCGGCACAGCTTGTGCGCATATACAGGATAGTCACAGCTTGAGGCCTCCTGTGGCCCTGCATCTATGACATTATAATTCTGTGATAGACGATCCATAAGAAACTTTTTCAGGTTCAGCCCCGCATGATCTGAACCAAATATAATATTTGAATCCTGCATAATCCAGTCTGTTAATCCTGTCTGTTTTGCAGATACTTATACCTGCGTTTTTCAATAAAAATTTTTCTCCGGGCTGAAAGCTCTTTCTCCAGAT
>PWPY01000033.1 GCA_003558575.1 Desulfonatronovibrio sp. | reverse complement strand
TTTAACTACCCAGGAAGACAGATTGATACTGATGCCTGGCTCAGATCTAAATGCTGTGGAAAACGCTCTCAAGTCCTGCGAAACCCTTGTCCTTTATAAAGCTGGCAAGAATCTGCCCGCAATAGTCAGCCTTCTGGAAAAATATGACCTGGCAAGTAAGGCAGGAGTAGTATTTAATTCTGAAATGCCTGATCGTGAAGAGGTGTTCAGCAGCCTGCATGAGGCATTGGAGGGCAGTCGCAGCTATCTGGCCTGCGTAATAGTTTATGTGGGGCGCAAGGGATGGAAGACTGTTGACTGAGTCAAAGGGGCTGAGATCAGGAATCAGTACTGGAACCTGTGCTGCAGCAGCAGCCAAAGCAGCAGTCATGCTTTTGACGGGCAGACTTGTGGGTAAACAGGTTGATGTGAAATTGCCTGGGGGATGGATTGTTAATGTTCCTGTTGTTCACGCAGACATGACTGAAGAACAGGCAATCACTCTGGTGCGCAAGGATGCAGGAGATGATCCTGACGAAACCCATGGTCTTTTAATCGGGGCAAGGGTTTGTTTTGAAAAAAGCGGCCTGAAAATAGTGGGCGGGTCAGGAGTTGGTCAGGTGACCAGACCTGGATTGGCAGTAAACCCTGGTGAGCCAGCCATTAATCCTGTTCCTTTGCGGATGATTCGCAGCAGTGTTGCTGAAATTACAGATAAGGGGCTGCTGATAGAGATTTTTGTCCCAAATGGTGAAAAAGTAGCTTATAGGACCATGAATCAGCGTCTGGGAATTGTGGGCGGGATATCCATTTTAGGCACTTCAGGTATTGTCCGGCCATTTTCAGTAGAAGCTATTCAGGAAACCATTGCTCTGAACCTCAACATGGTTGCTCATTCTGATTCAATCCGGGTTGTCCTGGTTCCAGGGCGCATAGGCTTTCGAGCAGCTCTGGGCATGGGATTTCATGAAAGTGCCATTGTGGAAGTGAGTAATGAATGGGATTTTGCCTTGAATAAATGCATGGAGCACGCATTTGAAGAACTGAATATCATAGGTCATCCAGGCAAATTGCTTAAGTTTCTCAAAGGTCAGTATCAGACCCATAGCAGGTCCGGTTCTGCTGTTCCTGTATTTATCCAGGGAGCCAGGGATTGTCTTGGGGTTAACATGCAAGAGCTTAACACTGTTGAACAGGGGCTGATAGATCTAAAGCAAAAACAAAGATTTAAGCTGGGCAATTATTTTGCTCATAAGTTAGAAAAATGTATCATGACCAGGACAGAGAGCAGATTCAGGATAAAAGTCTATCTCATAAACCTGCAGGGAGAAGTTTTTGGCTCAACCCATTAAAGAAAAAAATTGCGTAATTTTTCAGCATGTTAAAGGTATATGATTTTCTGGTTTGGGAGGTTCGGTAAACAGGGTCGTAAAAACTCACTCATAAGCGCCTCACCCAGGCGCGCCCGAGACTGAACCTGAGAGTAACTTGAAATAGCCTTAGCGCGATACAGATTGCCACGCTCGAAGACTCGCTCGCAATGACACCTGAGCTGTCATAGATTTAGCTGCGCAAAACCTGTCATTGCGAGGGAGTCTAAGCGACCGAAGCAATCTGTATGGTAAAACCACAATGCATTTAATTTGTTACCATTTTATAATTTTGATTAACGCTCTCTAATTCATTCAGACAGTTTACGCCCAGTTTACCGAACCTCCCAAACCTCTGTAGAAATTAAGTATTATGGTGAACAGTTACAAAATTGCTTTAGTCACCCTTTCCAGCGAGGGACTTGAGATTGCCAGAAAAATATCCTTGGAAGTTCCATCCAGAATCTTTGTGCACAGCCAGGTAGCTCAGACAGATGACTATGTTGTTTTTGACAGGGTAGTGGAGCTGACAGGAGAGATTTTTAAGCGTTATAAAAAGATTGTTTATATTTTACCTGTGGGAGTAGCAGTAAGGGCGTTAGCTCCTTATATTCAGCACAAAACCATAGATCCGGCTGTGGTTGCGATAGATATGAAAGCCAGGTGGGCCATCAGCCTGTTGTCAGGACATGAAGGCGGGGCCAATGATCTGTGTCTGAAGGTGAGTAATATATTAGGGTCTGAGCCCATAGTTACGACTGCCACTGAGGCGCGTAAAGATATTATAGTTGGCATAGGGTGTCGCAGGGGAGCAGATTCCAGAGATATTGTGCAGGCGGTTATCCGGACTTTGGAAAAAGTCGAAATTGATCTGGACCGGGTCAGGATGCTGGCCAGCGCTGACATCAAAAAGGATGAACAGGGGCTTATCCAGGCTGGCCAGGAGCTTGGCATCCCTCTTTATTTTATTCCTGGAAAACAGATCCTTAGTCTACCTTTGAATGTAACAGAATCGGAATTTGTCAGGGAATCTGTGGGGCTGCCAGGAGTTGCTGAACCATGCGCCCTCCTTGCTGGAAGAAATACTAAGCTTATACTTGGAAAGACAATATGCAAAAGCGTGACCATAGCCATAGCCAGGGAAGACTTGTTGTAGTTGGTATTGGTCCTGGCAATCCCTTGGATCGGACCATTCGGGCTGAAAGAGCAATTAAAGAGTCAGATGTTGTAGCTGGGTATCATAGATACATTGAGCTGGTACAGGATCTTATAGTTCAGCAAAAGATTATTTCTTCAGGTATGACCCAGGAGCGGCAAAGGTGTGCCCGGGCAATTGAATCAGCACTTGAAGGTAAGACAGTAAGCCTTATTTCTTCGGGAGATTCAGGCATTTATGGAATGGCAGGCCTGGCTCTGGAAATGATCAGAGAAATGGATATTGATCTTAAAGTGGAAATTGTGCCTGGGGTAAGTGCTGCCCAGGCAGGAGCAGCAGCCCTTGGGGCCCCATTGATGCTTGATTTTGCCTGCGTAAGTCTGTCAGATCTTCTTGTCAGCTGGGAGGAAATTGAGAGCAGGCTCAAGGCCTTAGCACAGGCAGATATGGTTACAGTGCTTTATAATCCCAAGAGTAAAAAAAGGACCTGGCAGATTGAAAAGACAGTTGATATATTTTTACGCTCCCGTCCTGGTTCCACCCTGGCAGGTATAGTCAGGAATGCTTCCTTAGAACAGGAAAGCATAGTGCTGACAAATCTAAAAGATCTTGCTGAGCAGGAAATGGATATGCGCAGCATGGTTATTATTGGAAACTCCAGAACAACGAGGATTGGCTCCTGGTTAGTTACGGTTAGAGGATATTTTGCAGAAAAAACATAAAGCCTTAGTGCTGGGTGGGATATCCGAGGCAAAAAAGCTTGTTGCAGGATTATCAGCTATGAATTTTGATGTTGTGGTCAGCAGGGCAACAAAAGTAATTCAGGACGAGCTTGTTTTTTCAAATGTGAAATACAGGCATGGAGCCATTGATAAGGAAGGCCTTTTGAATTTGGTGCAAAATGAGGGGTTTGATCTTATTATTGACTGTACCCATCCTTATGCTGCAAATATTTCTGAAAATGCTTATTATGTTTCCAATGCAGCAGGGATTCCATTGCTGGTTTATAATCGCCCTGGTATTGAAGCAGATATTCCAGGGGTAATCTGGGCTGATAGCCACCATCATGCGGCTGAGTTTGCTTTGGATGGCAGGATGGTGTTCTTAAGTGCTGGTTCCAATAATATTAGTATATATACAGCAAAATCAGACCGTATAAAAAGTTTAATTGTCAGGACCCTGCCTGGAGAAAGCTTCAGGCAGAAGCTTATAAATGCAGGTGTGCAAGAAGAAAATATTATTCAAAAGAGAGGTCCTTTCAGTCTGCAGGAGAATATTGACCATTTTAAATCATTTAAGGCAGAAGTTCTTATAACCAAAGACAGCGGCGAGGCCGGGGGAGTTCCGGCCAAGCTTGAAGCTGCTTCTATGCTGGGCATGGAAGTGATAGTTATCAAACGTCCACCAAGACCGGCTGGAGAAAAATTTACGAGTATTGATGGCCTGCTCAGAGCCTTAGAAGCGCTTCACCCGGACATGCCCGGGATCAAACCTCTGAGTAATTTTTAATTTGCCTCAAGCTGAGATTGCTTCGCTCCGCTCGCAACAAGGATTGCCGCGCTCGAAGACTCGCTCGCAATGACAACTAATATGTCACAGATGAAGTTACGCAAAACCTGTCATTGCGAGGGAGCCTAAGCGACCGAAGCAATCTGTATGGCAAAACCGTAAAGTCCTGGTTTTAT
>PWPY01000306.1 GCA_003558575.1 Desulfonatronovibrio sp. | reverse complement strand
GGGGGTTTACCCATGACCTGGATCATTGCGGTATTCTTTCCACTAACCATAACCCTGTGCTTTCTTTTGCCCGGAAGCATCCGTTTATGGCAACGTCTGCTCTGGGCCGCTTCTCCTCTGCCAGCTCTTTTTCTGGCCATAACTGGAAGCCAGCACGAAATTGTTGAAATCAACAATTTTCTTTTACAAACCCGTCTGGGATTTACCCCCTGGGGCAGGGAATTTTTGACGGCCATATCCATTGTCTGGACAGGCAGCGCTATTTACGCTGCCTTTGGCAGTGGAAATATGAACAAACCCTTTGCTTTGATGTTTCTTCTAACCATGTGCGGAAACCTGGGTTTAACTGTTTCCTTAGATGCCATAAGTTTTTACATGTTTTTTGCTCTTATGACCTTCTCTTCATATCCCCTTATTATTCACTCCAGAAATGATTTTTCCATTAGCGCCGGTCGAATTTATCTAATTATGGCGGTGCTTGGCGAAGGCCTCATCCTGGCCGGCATGTTTACTTCTGTTTTTCTTACTCAAAGCCACTACTTTGCAGACATCTCCGTGGCCATGGCCCAGACCCCTCAGAGTCATCCTGTTTTTATAATGCTTTTTGCAGGATTCGGCATTAAGGCCGGGTTGATTTTTGTTCACTTCTGGCTTCCTCTGGCCCATCCGGCAGCCCCTGTACCAGCAAGTGCTGTGCTGAGCGGGGCCATGATAAAGGCCGGACTTGCCGGATGGCTGTTCTTTTTTCCCGTGAGCTATGCTGATTTTGATTCATGGGGCATCATCATGTCTGTCATGGGACTTGGAGGTGCATTATGGGGAGTCATAGCTGGAATGTCTGAAACAAAACCCAAGGTCATTCTGGCTTACTCAAGCATAAGCCAGATGGGTCTAATGACCTTCTGTCTTGGTCAGGGGCTTTACCACGAATCATTATGGGCTGCTGCTGCTCCTGCACTGGTTTTTCTGGTCATGAACCACGCTTTGGCCAAAGCTGCTTTATTCTTGAGGACCGGACTTGCTGTCCGGATATCATTGAAGCATGACAAACTACTGACTTTTATGTCCTTTATTCCGGCCTTAAGCTTAGCAGGAGCTCCCTTTACCGCCGGACTTCAGGCCAAGTATCTTCTTAAAACAGCGGCAGATGCAGGGCCATTTGGTTCAGTCAGTCCATGGCTTCTTGGCTTGTCTTCTGTTTTAACAACCATCCTGCTGATTCATTTTTTCATTTCCCTGAGAAAAAACATCAAACCGAATAATCCTGATTCCGCTAAAATCTTGTCATGGCTTCTTATAACCTTAGCTGTTATTGCGTTGCCCTTTATTCTAAAGTATCTGTTCCCTGCTCAGCAAATAAACATGCTCAATCCTGGAACTATTATTTCAGGACTCTGGCCTGTTTTATCCGGAGTTGCCTGTTATCTATTCCTGAATAAATTTTTATTCAAAAAAGCAGTCCAGGCAATGAGTATCTTTCCTGACACGGCCTTAATCATGGAAAAGTCCTGGTATCATCTCAATTCCAGAATCAGACAGAGCCGAGTTCTGGAATCAGAATTGGTCAAAATGAATTTTTCACGTTATACAGATCTGATTATCAGCAGCAAATCAGCTGTAAAAATATCCAGAGGACTGGAGAAAAAGTTTTCAACCTGGACAGTATTTGGAATGTTTTTCATAGTATTTATCCTGCTTTTTACTTTTCTTTCAGTAATGGTTACTAACTGAAATATTATGAGCAATCACAAAAATAATTACAAAAAATGAAACAAAGGCAAAACATAACAAAAACTCATTCTGAATTAGATGATTCCAGACTTTTTATCGGGCTTGAAGAAAAACCCATCAGACTTCTTCCTGGACTGGCAGTTAGGATTGTCATCTTTGCTTTTATCTGGTGGGGGCTCTCTGCCGGGATTCTGGATCAGATAATCCTGGTTTTTATACTTGTCCTGGCTTCAGCCTTACTGAGCATCCTTCTGGTTCCGCCTCAAAAAATAAGTACTCACGGTCTGCTGAAATTCATTCCTTTTTTTATCCGCCTTTCAGTCATGGGCGGAATTGACGTTGCGTCCAGAGCCTTTAAACCTTCCATGCCTCTGAAAACAGGGTTTATCAAATACCATCTGAAGCTGATTCATCCCACGGCAAGGATTCTCTTTGTCTGGATAGTCAGCCTTCTTCCAGGCACAGCATCTGTAAGTCTGGAAAATCAAACCCTGCATATTCATGTTCTTGACCAGAAACTGGATCATGACTTTCGACTCAAGGAACTGGAAAAGCACATAACCATGCTTTTTAAAAAAGCAGAAAATTAATCACATTACTATCATCTCAATAATAATACCCCAATCATCGCTGTTTTTATTTTGATAAAACCTCTTTCATCATTATCCTTGACAATCATTCAAACTTCTATCAATAAAGATAATTTACTTGCTGGCATCCATTTATGGGCATCTGTACCTGAAAAATGGAAGCAACTGGTATTCAGAGAAAAAACAGCTTTTTCTCTGGAAACCTTTCAGAGCGGGTGTAGCTCAGCTGGCAGAGTACAAGCTTCCCAAGCTTGGTGTCGCGGGTTTGATACCCGTCACCCGCTCCACTCCAAGCTTAACTGTTGTTTACTGGGGTGGACCTTTGGGTCCACTTTTTTTTTGAATAACCAAAATAATCCATATTTCAGATTAATAATAAAACATGTCAAACCAGGATACCAAAAGCAGAATTTCAGAAATAGCTCAGACAAATTGTCAAATCATGGGCCTTGATCTCTGGGGAATAGAATACTTTCCCGGACCTGGGGGCAAAAAAGGCATTGTCAGGATATACATCGATTCAGAACAGGGTGTGAACATTGATCAATGCGCTGATCTCAGCAGACAGCTGAGCGTTGTCTTTGACGTAGAAGATGTTATTCCAGGCTCTTACTCCCTTGAGGTTTCCTCTCCAGGATTAGACAGACTTTTTTTTCGCCCGGATCAGCTTTCAAAATATAAAAATCAAAAATTAAAGATTTCTCTCAAAAAACCTCTTGATGGTCGAAAAAAATTTACCGGCACTTTATCCAAAGTCCAGCAGGAAACAATCACCATTAACCACGACTCCCAACAATTGGAATTTGACTGGGATCAAATTGATAAGGCAAGGCTTGTTGGATAATATTTTATGCTATACCAGAATTTATTGTTTGAGCATTATAGATAGAAATAATTTTATGGAGGAAGGCTATGAGCCTGGAATTAAAAAAAGTAATTGACCAAATCAGCAAAGATAAAGGCATCGACAGAGATATGCTTGTTGATACCCTTGAAGAAGCGGTTCGCACTTCAGTAAACAAAAAGTTCGGAAATATGCTCGACATTGAAGTTAACTTCAATGAAGACACTGGTGAAATCGATGTATACCAGTATAAAATTGTAGTTGATGAGATAACTGATCCAGAGAACGAAATATTGATCAAAGATGCACTGGAACATGATCCCAATGTTCAGCTTGAAGATGAAATCGGTTTTGCCCTTAATGTTAAAGACCTCGGTCGTATTGCTGCTCAGTCAGCTAAGCAGGTTCTTATCCAGAAGATGCGTGATGCGGAGCAGGAAATCATTTATGAAGAATATAAGGATCGGATTGGTGAAATAACCAGCGGCATTATCCAACGCCGGGACAGATCCGGATGGATAATAAATCTGGGTAGAACTGAAGCTGTTCTGCCCAGGGCTGAGCAAATCCCCAAAGAGAGATTTCACCGTGGAGACAGGGTTGAAGCCTATATAATCGATGTACGCAAAGAAAGTCGAAATCCCCAGATAGTAGTCTCCAGATCTCATCCAGAATATATGGTTTCACTATTCAAGCGCGAGGTCCCTGAGGTATCTGATGGAACCATAAAGGTCATGAACGTAGCAAGAGATCCGGGAAAAAGAGCAAAAGTAGCTGTTTTGTCCAAAGACTCTGATGTCGATCCAGTGGGAGCATGTGTTGGAGTCAAAGGCTCCCGAATTCAGAACATTGTTCAGGAGCTAAAAGGTGAAAGGATAGATATTGTTGTCTGGAAACCAGACATTGCTACATACGCAGCAAATGCCCTTTCTCCTGCGAGAATATCCAAAATTACAGTTGATGAAGATGAAAAAATTTTGGAAGTGGTTGTACCAGACGATCAACTTACACCGGCCATTGGTAAAAAAGGCCAGAACGTCAAGCTTGCCTCAACCCTTCTCGGCTGGAAAATCGAAGTGTATACAGAAACAAGATACAGCCAATTAAACGAACACCAGC
>PWPY01000082.1 GCA_003558575.1 Desulfonatronovibrio sp. | reverse complement strand
GACTGGTGCGTTTAGCCATAAGGATCGTGATCTGCAAAGGGAAATCACCAAGGAGTTGTATAATTCCGCAGGTCCTGAGGCCAGAGATTTTTTTCTGAATATTCTGCGTACACACAATGACGGTGATGTCCTTAAGAATAGTCTCAGGTTTATCGGGTACAAGTTAAGGGATGATGAATGTCTTAAAGAGCTCATGTCTTTTCTGGACCATCCCTGGGATGATGTTAAAGAGGTTGCCCTGGATTCTGTATTAACCATTGGTGGAGACAGGGTGGCCAAAGAATTTGAACCTATGATTGAAAGCAGCGATCCCACCCAGAGGCTTATGGCTGTTTATGCCTTTGGACGCCTTGGAGCCGGGAAAAATATTTCTTTACTTAAAAAGGCCCTCACTGATGAGTCTGCTGAAGTACGTAAAATGACCCTTGAAGCCATGGCTACTGTATGTCCTGATGACCGGGAAGTCATCCCCTCGGCCATAAGGGCGATTAATGACAAAGAAAGAGAAGTCCGTCTTGCCTTAGTTGAACTTCTGGGCAAATGTCCCCATGAAGAAACAATTGCTTACCTCTTGGAAATCTTAGAAGATGAAGATGAGTGGGTCAGGATCAGGGCCATTGAAGCCCTGGGGGAGAAAAAGGCCGGAGATGTTGTTCCTGACATTATTTCCTTATGGGAGAACAGTTCCAAGCTACAGAAAATTAAAATTATAGAAACCCTCGGTTATATTGGTAATCAAAGCTCCTTTCGGGCCCTTCTGGATATCTTAGATGACTTTGACCCTGATATTCAGGATGCCGCAGAAAAATCTTTAGACAGAATCCAGGACCAGGGAGTGGAATAGTATTTAATGAGCTCTCCATTTTCCAAAAGCATGACCTTCAGGAAAGACCTGAAGATCCAAGATGATGAATTTGTTCAGCTTCGGGATTTTATTTACCGTCAAAGCGGCATTTATATAGGTGATAACCGGAAATATCTTCTGGAAAACAGGCTAGCCAACAGGCTTAAGGAGAATAATCTCAAAAGCTTTGGCGAATATTATTATTTTTTGTGTTATGATCCTAACCGCAAAGGTGAACTGAACAAGCTTTTTGAAGTCATAACCACTAATGAGACCAGCTTTTTTCGCAATCCACCGCAGATCAAGGTTTTTCAAGATGTCATTTTGAAAAAACTCATTAGTGAGAAAAGGTCTAATTTTCAAAAGGTGTTGAATATCTGGTCTGCAGGTTGTTCCACTGGTGAAGAACCATATACCATGTCCATTGTCCTGCATGAGCTTCTTAAGGAAGAACTTCCTTTATGGAAAATCAGGATTACAGCCAATGATTTGTCTTCTGGGGTATTGGCTGCAGCCAAAAGAGGGGTTTATTCTCAGTACTCTTTGCGAACTACACCCCCTGAGATAGTTAAGAAGTATTTTGATGAAGACAGTCCCGGAAGATTTATAATCCAGGACAGGGTTAAAAAACTTGTAGAGTTCGGCCAGATCAATCTGAATGACCGGTTTCAACTGAAAAGAGTTCCCAGATCAGATATTATTTTCTGCCGCAATGTAATTATTTATTTTGATGATGAAGTGAAGAAAAACGTAATCAGTTCTTTTTATGATAATCTGCTGACTGGGGGGTACCTGTTCATTGGCCATTCTGAATCTCTGCATAATATTACCAGAGCATTCAGGCCTGTCCATCACCCCGGGTCCATAATCTACCTCAAGGAAGGATAATGGTGGAAAAAGAAGATCAGAATAGAAGAGAATATGTTCGGATCCCCAAAAAATACAGGGTCGAGGTCCAGGAATTTGTTTTTCCTCTAAAAAGACAGAAAAAAACCGTGGTCGAGTGTGCTGATATCAGTGCTGGCGGGCTGAAAATAAATTGTAATCAGCGTTTCACCAATGGAGAAAAAGTTCAGGTGAAGGTTTTTATTCCCAGTTTCAATAAATATCACCCTGGATTTTTCAAGGTGTTTGAAAGCGATCTGGGGCAGTTTCTCCAGGCAGTAGCCGAGGTGGCCTGGGTCAGGGAACAGATTCCCATGGTCAGTTATGAAATTGGCCTGAAATTTGTGGATGTTTATGAAGATGACTGGAATGCCTTGAGAAAGATGATTTTGAGCACCTGATTTTAGATTTGATGAATCACTATCGAGCAAAGTGAAGATAAAGAGGAGGCATATTGCCAGGTTATGTAATTTCCGTTGCCAACCAGAAAGGGGGAGTGGGCAAAACCACCACAGCCCTTAATCTTGGTTCTGCCTTTGCCCTTATGGGCAAGAAGACCTTAGTAATGGATCTTGACCCTCATGCCTGCGCATCAGTGCATCTGTCTTTTTTTCCTGAAAAATTAGAGAGATCAGCTCTGGATATTTTTACGAGCTATCCTGATTTTGCCGGCATGAAAAAATCGCCGATATATACAGAACTTTCAGGTCCTGGTTTTGATTTTGTTCCCAGCAGCATTCATCTTTCAGAGCTGGATGCTGAATTCAAAGATGTTGGGGGAAAGGGCCTGATTCTAAAGAAATGGCTGGGACAGACAAAAAATCATTACGATGTTATAATTATTGACTGTCCGCCTCAGATGGGCGTTATTCTGGTCAATGCCTTAGTAGCCGCGGATCTGGTAATAATTCCCACCCAGACAGACTTTCTTGCTTTGCATGGCTTTAAATTAATTTTTGATACAATGCGTTTACTAAACAAAGCCCTGAAAAATCCGATAAAATATAAAGTGCTGGCCACAATGTATGACCGAAGGGCAGGGGCGTGCAGACGAATCCTTAATCTATTGCGCAAAAAAATGGGGACACGCCTTTTTGAGACGGTCATTAATATGGATACCAAGTTCAGGGAATCAAGCGCCAGAGGCAGGGTCATTCACGATTATGCCCCCAAATCGAGAGGCGCCTTAGAGTACCTGCTCCTGGCCAAAGAAATATCTAAAGGCATTAAAACATGAAAACACCTGAAGAATATTTTGAGGAACAGAATTTTGACTCTGAAGAACAAACTAAGCAGGCAGATCTGTCTGCCAGGGAAAAACTTTTCATTGATAAATATCTTGGAGGACAGACTTCTGAGATTAAGGCGGCTCTTGCTGATGAGCCTGTACCTGAATCAGTCTTAAACTGTCCTCAGGATGATCTGCAAGCTTCCAAGGATTATCCATGCCAGGCTGTACCTCAGGGCAAAAAAACAGACCAGGTCTTGAGTGATCGGGAGAGATTAAAGGCAAGGGAGGAAGTACAGCTGGTAAGTTTTTTTATGGGCAGACAGGAATACGCCTTGCCCATAGAAACAGTTAAAGAAGTAATTAAATATATTAAGCCAACCAAGCTTCCTGCTGCTCCTGAGTATCTGGAAGGGGTTATTAATCTTCGCCAGCGGGTGACTCCCATTGTCAAGCTGGCCAGGCTCCTTAATCCGGGCAAAGCAGACCAGGGTGAGGACCGTTTTATTGTGGTTTGTCATCAGGATGGTCTTCAGGTAGGTCTGCTGGTGGAAAGGATTGCCACTATGTACAGGATGCCCAGAGAAGATATTGAGTGGAATGTGGAGTCTGCTCTGGCCATGACTTCCAGCTTTGTTTCAGCATTGATTAAAAACAGGGAAAAGATTATCTCTATTTTGAGCATCGATACCATCGTGAACCACCTTCTTTCAGAAAAGTAGATGTAACGTTTAAAATGAAATATACAGAATGCCTGTTTACACGTGGGCCGTTAATAATGGTTTGATCGGGAGGGACTATGCCCAAGCATATATTGGTAGTAGATGATTCCAAGACAGTACGTAACCTTATAGCTTTTATTATTAAAAAAGAGGGTTTTCACGTGACTACTGCTGAGGATGGCCTGGATGCTCTGGAAAAACTTTATTCCATTGCCGGGATTGATATGATCATTTCTGATGTAAACATGCCACGCATGGATGGTTTTACTTTTATTAAAAATCTCAGAGAGCAGGAAATATTCCGGGATACGCCAATTATTATTCTTTCCACCGAAGGCCAGGAAAAAGATATTCAGGAAGGCCTGGGTTTAGGGGCGAACCTCTATATGGTGAAACCGGCCCAGCCAGACAAACTGCTTCAAAATGTAAAAATGCTGTTAGGATGATTTTTCAGGCGGAAACGTATGTTAACAAACTGTTGTATAGTTGTTTTGAACAATCTTCTTTATAAGCAGACTGCAATGACGCAAAAAGGGCAGGGCGTGACCGCACTCGAACTTACTACTGACAGCAAAGACAGGCAGAGTTATTATGAATCAAGATTTTTTT
>PWPY01000264.1 GCA_003558575.1 Desulfonatronovibrio sp. | reverse complement strand
CAGCAACTTTCTGTCCAGCAGCAACATTAGGAGCACCACAAACAATGGGCAGCGGATCTCCATGCCAGATGTCCACCTTACACAGGGTTAATCTGTCAGCGTCTGGGTGAGCAGTTCTGTCAAGAACATGACCAACCACAACTCCTGAAAGGTGTTCAAAAGGATTCTTGATTTCTTCAACTTCAAGACCAACCATTGTCAGTCTATGAGCAAGTTCATCCAAGGGTCCATCATAAGGTGTGAATTCTTTTAGCCAGGACAGACTCAAAAGCATTTGAATATTCCTTTATATATTATCCGGTCTGATAAGAAAGCATTCGCCTGGGTTTTGTCCATCAGCCAGGATCCCAAAGCGTAAAATTGAGTAAAATCAGGAAAATTGATTTAGAAATCTCAGGTCATTTTCAAAAAACATGCGAAGATCACCGATTCCATACTTGAGCATGGCTACTCTCTCCACTCCGAGTCCGAATGCAAATCCTGTATATTTCTCGCTGTCATATCCCACTTTTTCAAATACAGCAGGATCAATCATTCCGCAGCCAAGGATCTCAACCCAGCCGGTTTCCTTGCACACACGACAGGTTTCACCCGTAGCTGACTTACCCCTGCCCCCGCACATGACACAACTGATGTCCACTTCAGCACTGGGTTCTGTAAACGGGAAAAAACTTGGCCTGAACCTGACCTTTACGCCTGGATCAAAAATCTCATGGGCAAAGGCAGTCAGCGTTCCACGAAGGTCCGCCATATTGACATCTGTATCTACAAGAAAACCTTCTATCTGATTGAACATGGGAGTATGAGTAAGATCAGAATCACGGCGATAAACCTTTCCCGGGGCAATGGCCGCAACAGGTGGCTTACGCTTGAGCATTGTTCTGACTTGGAGAGGAGAGGTGTGAGTCCTTAAAACTACTGACTCACTGATGTACAAAGTATCCTGCATATCCCTGGCTGGATGTCCAGGGGGTAGGTTCAAAGCCTCAAAATTATAAAAATCCGTTTCAATCTCAGGACCTGTAACAACATCAAAACCAAGTTTGACAAATATAGAACAGATATCGTTTATGACCTTAGTTACAGGATGCAAAGAGCCAATATCCGGTGTCCTGCCCGGCATGGAGGGATCAAACAAAGCCTGTCCCTCATCTTCTTTTACTTTATCAATATCACTAATTGTGTTTGACAGAAGACTGTTAAGTTCCTGCTTTATTTCATTTGCCTTACGGCCAATCTGAGGCCTTTCTTCATTGGGAAGCCCGGGAAGCTTTGACATTATTTCGGCAAGTCTGCCTTTCCTGCCTAAATAGTCAACCCTGGCAGCTTCAATGTCCTGTAACGAAGAAGCCTGATCCAGGGTTTGTTCAAACTCCTGAACCAGGCTCTTTAATTCTTTACTTATCTCGGAAGCCGAGCTCATTAGTTTGCCCTGGACTTAACCATATCCGCCAGCCTGGCAAAAGCTGCCTTTTCGTTTACCGCCATATCAGCTAACACTTTACGGTTAAGATCAATACCTGCCTGACTGAGTCCATTAATGAACCTGCTGTAGGATATTCCACATTCTCTGGCAGCAGCATTAATCCTGATTACCCATAACTTGCGAAATTCACGTTTCTTCTGTCTGCGATCCCGGTAGGCATAGCACAAACTTCTTTCAACAGCTTCTCGCGCCGTGCGGTAAAGCTTGCTGCGGCCTCCACGAAAGCCCTTGGCCATCTTCAAATATTTCTTATGCCGCTTATGGGCGGTTTTTCCTCTTTTGACCCGCATCTTAAATCTCCTTACTGAAATTTTTCAATTTAAAAACAATAACATTGAAAGCGTCTAAAACGAATTGGGGAGCAGCCTTCTTACAGCCTTCATGTTGGCACTGTCTACAATGGCTGACTTACCCAGATTTCTCTTACGCTTGGGGCTTTTCTTGGTAAGAATGTGGCGCATGTTCTGCTTGCGTCTTTTTACCTTACCGCTGCCAGTAAGTTTAAATCTTTTAGCAGCACTTCTGTTGGTTTTGATCTTAGGCATTATATCCTCCTGATTTATCTGAAATTTATAAGCATTCAAATGATGTTCACCATCAAGATTCAGCGAACACGTATGTAATTTTCAAAATAGATGTTGATGCCGGGGAACCATATCTTTAGTATTAGTCGAATTAATACTTAATAGAGCATAACACTGCCAGCATCAAATCTTCTATGATTTCAATGGCGCAAGCATCAGATGCATGGTTCTCCCCTCAAAGCGGGGTTCCTGCTCAACTTTTGCCACATCTGATGTCATCTCAACTATCCTGGATAAAATCTCTGAGCCGCGATCCTTATGAGCCAGCTCTCTTCCCCTGAAAGCCACAGTGACCTTACACCGATCACCTGCCTCAATAAACCGAAGAATATGACGGACCTTGGTGTTAAGATCATTGTCATCAGTTTTGGGCCTAACTTTAATTTCCTTAATCTGAACTTTGGTTTGTTTCTTCTTGGCTTCCTGCTTCTTTTTTTGCTGCTGAAACTGATACTTTCCAAAGTCCATAATCCTGCAGACAGGAGGATCAGCATTGGGAGCGACCTCAACCAGATCCATCCCAAGATTTTCAGCTTGGCTCAAGGCCTGGCCAACTTCCATAACACCCAACTGCTCTCCATCAGCATTGATCACGCGTACTTCTCTTGCCCTTATTTGCCTGTTGCGGCGGGCCTTAGTAGAGGTATCTATAACTCATTCCTCCCTGCTTGAACGGTTCATCTATTTCTTCATATATTAATTCAACCACATCCTGGATTGATTTCATTCCCAAATTTTTTCCACCGTGAAGCCGGACATTCAGGCTTGAAGCATCTATTTCTTTTTCTCCAGCCACCAGGACAAAGGGTATTTTTTCCATCTGAGCTTCGCGGACTTTATATCCAAGCTTTTCATTGCGCACATCAGCTTCTGCCCTGATTCCCTGGGCTCTTAACTGACGACAGCATTTCTCAACGTAATCCTTTTGCACATCAGTAATGTTCATTACCCTGGCCTGAACAGGAGCCAACCATGCAGGAAAAGCTCCTGCATAATGTTCAATAAGCACACCAAGAAATCTTTCAATGGCACCCAAGATAACTCTGTGCAGCATTACAGGTCTGTGCCTGTTTCCGTCTTCGCCAGTATATATAAGGTCAAAACGCTCTGGCAAGGTAAAATCACACTGAACTGTGGCGCATTGCCACTTACGACCCAGGGCGTCTTTAAGCTTGACGTCAATCTTAGGACCATAAAAAGCACCATCTCCGGGATTGACACTGTAGTCAATACCAAGATTTTTAAGAGACTGACTGAGGGCATGGGTTGCCCGGTCCCAATCAGCATCAGAACCAATGGACTTTTCAGGCCGGGTACTTATCTCGACTTCATAGTCAAACCCGAACAGCCCCATAATATCCTGCACAAACTTTATGATAGCTATAATTTCGTCCTGCAGCTGGTCGGGACGGCATAATATATGAGCGTCATCCTGGGTAAACTCTCTGACCCGCAGCAATCCATGCAGCACGCCTGATTTTTCATGACGATGAACCCTGCCAAGCTCAAAATATCTCAAAGGAAGATCACGGTAACTGCGCAGTCTGGATTTATATATAAGCATATGAGACAAGCAGTTCATAGGCTTAATCCCGTATGACTGCTCCTCAATAGCTGTAAAATACATGTTTTCTCGGTAATTATCATAATGACCAGACTTTTCCCACAATTCCCGCCTGAGAATCTGTGGCCCCTGAACAATATGATAACCACGCTTCAAATGCTCTTTTCTTTCAAAATCTTCCAGGATAGTCCTGATAAGCGCGCCCTTGGGATGAAATATGGGCATACCCGGACCAGCTTCTTCAGAAAAACTGAACAGGTCAAGTTGAACACCAAGCTTTCGATGATCACGCTTCTTAGCCTCTTCCAATTGAGCCAGATATTTTTTAAGATCTTTGGGAGTAGCAAAGGCAGTCCCGTAAATCCTCTGCAGCATGGGACGTTTTTCATCCCCGCGCCAGTACGCACCAGCAACTGAAGTCAGCTTAAAGGCCTTTAAAAAACCTGTGTGAGGAATATGAGGGCCACGACACAAATCCACAAAATCTCCATGCTTATAAAGAGAAATCGTGTCTTCCTGGAGATCATCCAATATTTCCAGCTTATATGTTTCATTCATATCCAGAAATATCTTTTTGGCCTCATCCATGGACACTACCACCCTTTCAAAAGGCTGGTTCATGGAAACGCTTTCCGACATCCTGGCTTCTATCTTTT
>PWPY01000263.1 GCA_003558575.1 Desulfonatronovibrio sp. | reverse complement strand
CATGGGTCAGCACTGACTTGTATGGAGCCTGCCCCCTGGTGCCTACAGAGGCCAGCAGGGAGCTGTGGAACCAGCCCCGGTGCTGATCAGTACCTTCAAGGTACATATCTGCAGGATATGTGCACTCATTGCGCTTTTCCAGAACCGCAGCAAAGCTGGTTCCGGAATCAAACCAGACATCCAAGATGTCATCTTCCTTTTTCCATTCATCACTGCCGCATTCAGGACAGACCAGACCAGCCGGGACAACCTCACTGATATCAGCTTCAAACCAGTAATCGCACCCACGCTCATGCTGCTCAAACTTGTCAGTAATGGAAAATATCCAGTCTGGATCCATATATGTATGATCACATTTGGAACAAAGCAGGGCAATGATGGGCACGCCCCAGTTTCTCTGACGGGAAATGCACCAGTCAGGCCTGTTTTCTATCATGGAATAGATACGCTGTCTGCCCCAGGCTGGTATCCACTCTACATCATTCATTATGGCACTAAGGGCTTTCTGGCGCAGATCATTTTTATCCATGGAAACAAACCACTGGGTAGTGGCCCTGAAGATTACTGACTTTTTACAACGCCAGCAGTGGGGATAAGAATGAGAAAGCTTTTTCTCATAAAGAAGCATCCCTTCCTGTTTCAGCCTGTCAATCACCAATGGATTGGCTTCATGCACGTTTTTGCCCTTTAAAAAATCCACACTGTCCAGAAATCTTCCTTTGTCATCAAGGGGAGAAAGCACTTCCAGACCATATCTCATGCCGGTTTCATAGTCTTCTCGACCATGTCCAGGGGCTGTGTGTACCAGGCCTGTTCCTGTTTCTAAGGTAACATAATCAGCCAGGACTACTGGAGAGTCCCTGTCAATAAAGGGGTGAGTCGCCCTGATTCCCTCAAGATCTGATCCTTTTGCCCTTCCCAGCTCTTCAAGGCTGTTCCAGCCAAAAAGCTCGGCCAGACTGGCTACAAGATCAGAGGCTAAAATAAAATATTTACCATCAGAACCGACAAGGCTGTATTCAAATTCAGGATGTACAGCCACGGCCATATTCCCAGGGATGGTCCAGGGTGTGGTGGTCCAGATTACGGCAAAAGTCTTGCCAGGTTCAGCCTTGGGAAAGACTTTTTTTACTGCGTCATCGTTAACAGGAAAAGACACATAGATTGAAGGAGAAGTATGATCATCATACTCTACCTCAGCCTCTGCCAGAGCTGTTTCGCAATCAATACACCAGTAAATGGGTTTTTTACCGCGAATAACCGACCCGTTTTTAATAAAATTTCCAAGCTCCCTTGCTGTGGCTGCCTCATAAGACGGATGCATGGTCTGGTAAGGTTTTTCCCATTCACCCATAACTCCCAGCCTTTTAAACTCCTTGCGCTGAATATCTAAAAATTTTGTGGCATACTCGCGGCAGATCTTGCGGATAACAATAGGCGGAACCACTTTGCCCTTGGCTTTAAGCTCCTGAGAAACCTTGTGCTCAATGGGCAGACCATGACAGTCCCACCCGGGCACGTACTCAGCCCTGAAGCCCATCATATTTCTGGATTTCACAATAAAATCTTTGAGAACCTTGTTCATGGCCGTACCCATATGAATATGTCCATTGGCATAAGGAGGGCCATCATGCAGAACATAGGGTTTACCATTTTTATTGGCCTCAATCATACTCTGGTAAGCCTGATTCTCTTCCCAGAATTCAAGCATCCGGGGCTCATTCTGGGTCAGGTTGGCCCGCATGGGAAAGGATGTTTTGGGAAGGTTCAGAGTTTTCTTGTAGTCAGTCATTATATCCGCCTTTATCTTAAAAATACTGATAAAAATTAGTTATGACAAATTTTGAAATTGAATCATACACGCCTGGAAGTCAAGTTTTTATGAGACTAAATAGCTTGACAGCCAATACTTAATACCAGATTCCGGCTCACTGCCCTCAACAATATTTTTCCCATAAACAAATTAGGTTGAATTCGAATCTGATTCAACCTAACATTTGGCTGCTATCCAGTTACAACAATCAAATCAGGAGGATAATGTGAATTATCAGGATAAATTCGACCTCGTAGAAGAAAGACAGATAAAGGAAATAAACTCCAGGGCCAGACTGTTTATCCACAAAAAAACAGGCGCCAGGATACTTTCTCTGCTCAATGAGGACGAAAACAAAGTCTTCAGCATAAATTTCCGCACCCCGCCCAGGGACAACACTGGAGTCCCCCACATATTAGAACATTCTGTTCTTTGCGGTTCGCGCAAATATAAGGTCAAAGAGCCTTTTGTCGAGCTGCTCAAAAGCTCTTTGCAGACATTTCTCAATGCCATTACCTTCCCGGACAAGACCTGCTACCCAGTTGCCAGCCAGAATAAACAGGATTTTTATAATCTCATGGATGTATACCTTGATTCTGTTCTTCATCCGGCAATTTCAAGGCACATCTTTGAACAGGAAGGCTGGCATTATGAGTTGGAACAAAAAGATGCCCCGCTTAAATACAAAGGAGTGGTCTTCAATGAAATGAAAGGGGCTTATTCTTCCCCGGAAAGCCTTCTCGCTGACTATTCCCAGCAGTCCATTTTCCCAGATTCCACATACGGCTTTGATGCTGGAGGAGATCCCAGAGAAATACCCAACCTCACCTATGAAAATTTTGTTGATTTTCATAAAAAACTCTATCATCCATCCAATGCCTTCATCTTCTTCTATGGGGACAACCCTGAAGAGGAACGCTTGGAGAAACTAACTGAATTTCTGGATGAATTTGACGAATTAGACATTGATTCCTCCATTATCAGCCAGAATAAGACCAATTTGACCCAGCGTCTTCTCAAAACATACAGCGCATCGGAATCCAACAATCCCAAATGCTACCTGACCATAAACTGGCTGCTGCCTGAAACTTTTGACCCGGAGCTCAACCTGAGCCTGCGCATTCTGGACTTCATCCTAACAGGAATGCCTGGTTCTCCCCTGCGCAAAGCACTTATTGACTCAGGCCTCGGTGAAGACATTACAGGGGCTGGACTGGAAACAGATATCCTCCAGATGTATTACTCCACAGGACTCAAAGGTATAGAGCCCAAAAACCTGGGCAAAGCTGAAAAACTTATTAATTCAACCCTTAAAGATCTATCCAAGGATGGCATTGATCCTGAAATCATCAAAGCCGCTCTTAACAGCCTGGAGTTTGCGCTTCGGGAAAACAATACTGGCTCTTTTCCCAGGGGCATGGCCGTAATGTTCAGGGCCCTGACCACATGGCTGTATGATGGTAGCCCTTTTACTCTTCTGGAATTCTCTCCTGTTCTAAACAAAATCAAAAACATACTGGAAAATAATGAAAAGGTCTTTGAAGATCTCATAAAAGAGCATCTTCTGGATAATGCTCACAAATCCGTTGTTATTCTGGAGCCTGACCCTGCTCTTAGCGCTGCAATTCAGGATGAAGAAAACATGAGGCTAAATGAGGTCCGAATGAGCCTGTCTGAGCATGACCTTGACAACATTATTGAAAATACCAGGCAGCTGAAAAAGGCCCAGGCTGAACCAGACGATCCTGCTGAACTGGCCAAAATACCCAGGCTCCAGCGCAGCGACATGGAAAAAGACCTGAAAACAATTCACAGAGAAGAAACAAAAATCAGTGATGTACAGACTCTTTTTCATCCCCAACCAACTTCTGGCATTTTTTATCTTGACCTGGGTTTTGACCTGCACTTTCTTCCTCAGAAATTTCTTTCTTATGTACCCTTATTTGGCAGAGCTTTAGTGGAAATGGGCACAGAAAAACTGGATTTTGTCAAATTGTCTACAAAGATCAGTCAAAAAACCGGAGGAATTACTCCCATGACTTTCTCTCATAGTATTTTGGGAGAAAAAAAGAGCGCCTGCAGACTTTTTCTCAGGTGCAAGGCCCTGCCGGAAAATATTGAGGACCTGTACTCTATCCTTAAAGAGATAATAAGCGAGGTCAATTTAGATAATAAAGACCGGTTCAGGCAGATGCTGCTGGAGGAAAAGGCCTCCATGGAGCAAAGTCTTGTTCCGGCGGGGCACAGATATGTGGGAATGCGCCTCAAAGCCAGGTACAGTGAAGCAGACTGGGCTCAGGAGCACATGTCCGGTTTGAGTTATCTGTTATTTCTCAGACACCTTGCTGTTCTGGTGGATAAAAATTGGAACAAGGTAAGAAGAGACCTTGAAGAACTCAGATTTCTCCTGTTTCACAAGCAGGCCATGCTCTTGAATATTACATCTGAACAGGAGCTGTTTAATGAACATCTAAGCATTACCCAGGACTTTTTGGGGCAGATGCCCATGCATGATATTTCACCATCAACCTGGGTATCCTGCTGCCAGCCTGGAAGTGAGGCCATTTTCATTCCAGCTCAGGTAAATTATGTAGGTAAGGCTGTGGACCTGGATCCTTCCGGATACTTATTTCACGGTTCAAGCCTGGTAGCGAGCAGATTTCTGAGAGCCAGCTGGCTGTGGGATCAGATCAGGGTTCAGGGCGGGGCTTACGGCGCCTTTGGAAGTTACGACTATCTTTCCAACGTCATGACATTTGCTTCATACCGTGACCCCAACATTCTGGAGACAATCAAGGCCTTTGAAGGTTCAGGCTCATTTCTGAATAGAAAAGGACTGGACAGGGATGAAGTGGAAAAAGCTGTAATTGGAGCCATTGGAGAAATGGATTCTTACCAGCTGCCCGATGCCAGGGGTTTCTCTTCCACAGTCAGGTATCTGGCAGGAGTAACCCATGAACACCGCCAAAACGTCAGGGAACAAATTCTCGAGACTTCTCTGGATCATTTCCAGGAATTTGGAAGGGCTCTGGACTGGGCCCTTAACAATGACCCTGGAATAATTTGCATAATGGGCGGGGAAAACCAGGTTAAAAAGACTGCCACAGAGCTGAAACTGGAAAACAGTTTCAGGATACTCTAAACAGGATATTGGTCCAGGGCGGTAAATATTTACCACCCTGGACATGACTTCAGCCTGATAGCGGTTCGTTCCAAATCGCTGTCCACAACGATTCTTTTCGTGAGGCTATGCAGGCTAAGGGTAAACTAATTAGAGAGCGCTATTCAGAATTAAGTTTACTGGTGATATTATTATTAATCCAGTTGATATCCCACCATTCTACAGGATTGACAGATGTTCCAGAGACAAGAACTTCAAAGTGAAGATGATCACCCACTGCAAGACCAGTGGTTCCTGTACGGCCAACGGATTCACCCTTGTTGACCATCTGCCCTTCCTGGACATCAATGCTGCTTAAATGAGCATACAGGGTCTGAAGACCAATGCCGTGGTCAATAACCACGGTCTGCCCGTAGATGCCAATTGAGCCGGTAAAGACCACCTGACCTCTATTGGCTGCAGGCACAGGAGCCTGGGCTGTTGAGGCCAGGTCAACTCCCAGGTGAACCTGACGATCAATTTCCCGATCCTGATAGTAGTAAGTTCTACGGTCTGCAAAGCCAGCCATCTGAGCTGAATTGGGCTTGCGCATAAAAACGCCATCAAAATCAAGAATTGGTGATGTCCTTGTGGCGATCTCCTCCACTTGGGCCCGATTGTCCGCCCTCATCTCTCTATTTACTCTCAAAAAGATTTCAAAGGGGTCATGATCATCAGGAAATTCCCTTTCAAATTGAGGCATTTGAGAGCGCAGAAAATTATCTCCGATATTCAGGCGGTCATCGCGAAAGTTTCTGGCATTAACATGGTAGTTAAAACCGGATACCTGCTCATTCCCGGCCTTGTCCCTGGCCACGACCCTGGGGGTATCGCTGCCTGTGTCAGCATCATGAGGGAAAGCAAACATGCAGTGATAGCTGCCGTCAGGCTGCTCAAACGCAGGGAAAAAATAATCCCCAAGCATAACCCCTGTTTTCTCAACCTCCTTTGATAATTCATACCTTATAAGGCCTGAACCTCCCTGGTTAAGGTTGTGCGTGGTAGTCAAAACAGAGATCACTGGCGGACGGTCATCAAAAACCATGGTTCTGGAAACGCTGGTCAGGTTGCCTTTTCCCCAATTGACAATGGAGCGATCCAGAGCATTAATTACTATGCTGAACTCTCCCTGGTTCAGCCTTGGAATCTCAACGGTCATGTCATAATCTTGAACGCCGGAAGGAAATTCTTCATCTCTGCTGAACTTGACCTCCCCCTCCTGGACAACCTGCACTTGAACACTTTTAAGTCCCAGGCCAGAGTCATGAACTTTGACCTCAAAAGCCTCCCTGCCATTGGTATAATCAACATCAGGGGTCAGGGTAACTACTGGCTGCTCTTTGTCCGCATATTTAAAATACAGGAAACCACCCGCCCCAATAACTATCAAAGCCAGCAGAATGAAAAAATTATTCTTTAATTTCACGCTCATAAACATTCTCCATCAATATCTAACCCAGTTAATGATTATATCTTGTATCCGGCTGCATTTAAATAATTTTTCACACCAGAAACAGCAGCCATAAAAATCTTTGAACCTGCCATAGAAGCTATCAGATTTTGAGAATTGCCACAGAATTCAGCAAAGCACGGCCCAATCACCGTGGCAGGATTGTCACCCTTTTCCATGGACATTGCCTTTACATAGCTGTCAAGCCTTGACCTGAGAATCTCGAAATAATTAATATCTGCTCCAATGAGCAAGCTTGTGGCATGAGACAAGTCGCCTGATACATCATGAATATTTTTCCAGAATGGCTCTATAACAGCATCTCTTGATGCATCATCCTGGAGATAGTAGGAAATGCTCCAGCCCACACTGACAATTTTCAGCAGATGCAGCTCATACTCCAGCTTGTTCAAATTGAAATCTTCTGAATCAGGAGTGGCATCAGCGACCCATTTGACATCTTCCCGGTCCAGGGCATATTCACAAAGGTCCTCTACAATTACAGTTATTTGATCTTTTTCTTCCATTTCCTGAGCTTACTGTTTTAGGTTTTAAGTTATTTTCTAAATTTTTGGTAACTGTTCACCACATTTTATCACTTTTGCTTAAAGCCTGCATCCTGATTGGTTTTTGCCATTGCTGCCTGTTTGACCAGCCCTGAGCCCGTTAGTCAAAAGCAAGAAATGGACACAGACTCTCGCTACTTGAATAAATTGCTGGTTTTGACTTACGGGCTCATGCTGGGAGTTTGCAGCAAAAGAAAACAAATCAGGATGCAGGCTGTCCCTTCAGCACGGTGAATAGATACAATTTTTGGCCCTTAAGCTAAAAATCACGAAAACATCTGCATAAAATGATAACGTCCTTCAATAACAGCTGCAACAAAAAGCAATGGCACCACAAATACAAAATAGACGCAATTGGCTTTTTTCCAGAGTTGTCCCCAACTCTGATCAACAGACCCGAAAAAGTGGGCCATACCCCTCCACATTCCAACACCAAAAGCAATAAACATGGCCGGCCACTCAAAAATACCGTGGGGGACTAAAAAAACAGCCAGCCCAAACCAGGAGACATGCTCTAACCATCCGGCAAACCAGCCCACCATCAAGCCGTTGAACATGGCCAGGGCCAGGGGAACTAAACCAAACAAGGTAACAAAACACATGGCCAGGTAGCTGGCTAACAGGTTATGCATAAAAATCCTGAAAACAAAAGCAATAGGGCTTAAGTTTTCAAACCTCTGGGCCAGTTCATGAAACTGCTCTTCCAAAAAATTTAGATCGTCAGAATATTCCCACCCTGCTACTGCCGCGACAATATACACCCCAACAGCAAAAAAAATAAAATTCCTGGACACTTTCAGAGTGTCCACAGCTGTTCTTAAAATATTATTCTGCTCAAACATATTTTAGAAAATCCATCGGCTTAGAAACAAATATAAGGGTTCCGAAGGCACAGATAAGCTCAGACATTTTCTGACATTTGCATTTCATAGATTTATACACTGAAAATCTTGACCAATAACTCTACTTGTACGCTTCCAGAACATTGTCCGGGTTGATCTTTTTACAATTCCAGGCCCCCTGGATCAGTACACACCTGACAATTTCCCAATTCTCATGGTCAATGAAATCCATATGTCCTGAACAGGACTCACATAAAAAAGGTTCAACTTTTTCAAGGACAAAATCAACGTCTATGTAAGGCCCTTCATACTCCATAGACAATATTTCACCATTGAACTCAAAAGGAGATATATCATCAACGGTAAGTGCTGAAATTTTTTCAACGTTGAATCCCTTGATTTCTCCGAATATTCTCATGGGGAACTTCATCTAACACCTCGACGCAATGAGTTGATTTGAAAAATTGTTGGCAACTGTTCAGTATAACAGCTATACCCGCTTACGAGGTCATATATCGAAAGACTCGGCAGTTTTCTTAGTCTTGCCAAAAGGATAAAACCGGACCGCAGATCAAGATGAGCTATGTGTATTTATAATATCTCAAGTTACTCAGCAAGCTCAACCCGCAGCCTGCCGTCCTCAACGTTCAAGTCTTTAACGCCCTGGGCAAAGACGCTCCAGAAACCCTCATCTTCGGCATAAAAAGCAGTTAAGTCCCGTCCTTTTATGCCCCCAAGCCAGGCTCCAGGTACTGGCACTCCCATTATGCTCACACCCTCAACAGTGATGACCGGCCTGCCCTGCTGGTAGTCTACGTGAAGTCCCGAAGAAATACGAACCGTACGACCCCCGAAAACAGGAAAATCATCAGGCAGAGTAACAATCATATTTGCAGATATCAATCTGTCCGAAAGGTGAACTGATACCTTCCGGGCAAGATCAGGATTACGGGCAATCATGGCGTTGAGCTCACGCTGGGTAAAGTATAGAATTCTGTCTTGAGGTCGTTCAGCATAAGCACCTGAAGAAGGTTCATATATAGAATTCTCATCAGGAATATCCTGAGCCTTCAAGACATCAAGCTTGGCATTTAGAACCATTTCTTCCTGTTGATTAAGATCTACAGGTTTAATGGAGGTTGGGAAAAACCAGACTCTAACCACAAGCAAAGTAGCAGCAACACTGACAAATATTGCCAGAATTACAATTACTGCCACTGTCTTAAAGCTTAGGGAACGGGGTTTTGAGTCAGGATTTGAAGCTTTCATAGATGTGCCTGATCATTACAAAAAGAAGCTGTTATTGAAAAGTCTTGGCCTTGATATATCAGAATGTTCTGGTGACAATCCAGGTTCCTGCCACAAAGGTTCCCAGAGAACTTCCCAAATTTGCCAGCACCACAACGAGAAGTATCCTGCAAATGGGATTGAGCCAGAAGCCCTTAAGTGTTGTCAGGGCCTGGGGTAGATTTTCCAGATCAGCCACAATGGGCTTTTTTACCCATGCCTGGACCAAGCCTGCTATCCAGCCTGCAGCCATGGTCGGGTTAAGACTGGTAATGGGCGCAGCCACAAAGGCACTCATTATCGTCAAGGGGTGAGCTAAGGCCAGACTGACACCCAGTGCAGAAAAAATTCCATTCACAAGAACCCAGATATATATGGATCTTACTGAATGGGCACCTCCCTGAGTCATAAAACCTGCAACAAGTAAAATCAGAATAAGAATCGGAATCCCCCATTTGACCACAACAGGCCAGATGGGCTTGGGCGGGGAAGTAGTCAGAGATGCTATATCAATATCCCGGTCCAGATACTTAGAGATGCCTGGAACATGCGCCGCACCAACAACAGCCAGTACCTTTTCACCTGAGCTTGTTGAAATTTTATGGGCAAGGAACTGGTCGCGTTCATCTACCAGGGTTTTCTGAATCTGGGGGAATGACTTGGAGAATTCATCCATGACCAACTGAAGCTGATCTTTGCTCTTAAGCTTTTCAATATCCTCTTTTTTAATATCTCCCTGAAACATCATACTCATAAAAAGATGAGTCAAAAGCTTGAATTTAGACCAGAAGGAAAGAGACGACCAGATTCTCTTCAAGGTGGTATTTACATCCCTGTCAGCCAGAACCAGCCTGGCTCCTGTATCTTCGGCCTGCTTCACGCCTTCAAGCATTTCCGCACCAGGCTTTACCCCAAGCTTTTCACCAATTCTGCGGTAGAATGTACTCAATCCCAGTTGAGCGAGAAGAAATAATGCCTTGTTATCTTTGATAACCTGGTAGATATCCATCTTCTGCCAGGCGTCCTGCTTGACCAGGACCTGATACCTGGACGGACAAAGCTCAACACATATGGTGTCTGGCTCAATCTCTGCTACTGCAGCCTGAACATCTTCCACACT
Source organism: Desulfonatronovibrio sp. (assembly GCA_003558575.1). Classification (GTDB taxonomy): domain Bacteria; phylum Desulfobacterota; class Desulfovibrionia; order Desulfovibrionales; family Desulfonatronovibrionaceae; genus Desulfonatronovibrio. The sequence continues at coordinate 5,892 of PWPY01000263.1, read as the reverse complement.
CTGTTTTGAAACGTGGGCGGTTCCAAGAAGATAAACATCCTTATTTTTAAGCTTTACATGGGTCAGATTTTCAAGATTATTTTTTTTATCGTTGTCCATTATATCATTTAGAGTTAGTTTCTGGTTAATATTATTTTTCAATGGGCATTCCAGCCCCTTATATACAACCTGTATTAAACCATGATCTGCGGTAAAAGTACATGCAAAAAACAGTGAATAAATTTTTCATCTGAAAAACAAAAGCGGCTTTAAACATGAACAATCGCCCATAAATTTGTCAACATTCAGACTTTACAAGCAATAAAGAGATGGACTCAAGGAGATTTTTATGCCTGTACACAGGCTTATGGTCAGGCCCAGACTTGAGCAAATTTTCCCTATAGAAAACAGGCACTGTAAAAGATATTTACTGATTGATTCTTGACTGAAGAGGTTAGCAAATTTATTTATTACACTACAACAGTGTATTGGATCACTTTACTTTATTAACCTTTGAACCCAATTCAGGGTGAGCAAAGAAGGAGGAAATGAGAAAATTAGACATCAACTGTCTTGCAACAATTAATTTTGAAATTACATGGGAAAACGATCAGGTTAAGCATAAGGAATACTACCTGGGTCGAAAGGTCAACCTCTGGAGAGATATATTTCCCCCGGGAATGAAAGAAAAAATAATTGGACTTCCTTTGGGAGGAGAGGTCTCCCTATCCTTCGAGCCTGGCCAGGCTGTGCCAGCCAGACACAAAAGTCATACCCTTAAAACTGATCCCAAGCACTTTATCCGTAAAAAATTCTTAAACAAGCCCGTCATCCCCCGTAGAGGAAGATTCTATCCAAGAAGCCTGTTGGGAGGATTGTATTTTTTTCCTCAGGACAAGCGTCCATGCAGAATTACATCCATTAAAAATGACTCAATTGAGGCTGACTGTGGCCACCCCCTGGCCGACCAAAAAATAAGCATCAAGGCCAAAGTGCTTAATTTCGCAGAAAACAGCTGTGAAACAGGTGGCAGACTGAATCACTGGGCAGAAAAGATTCTGGATACAGGCCCAGGTATGCAAGCCAGATATCGGCAGCACGAAACAGACTTTGCATCATCTGGCTTTGAAAGAGCAGATGATGACAGGGACTCTACTTTTTATCAAAAACCAAGATTGATTGACCATGTTGACCGGCAAGCCTCTGATCATATGAGAAGAAATTATTCATCAATAATCACACCTGGCATGAAAGTCCTTGACCTTATGAGCAGCGTAAACTCTCACCTGCCTGAGGACTTTGACCTTGATGTTATAGGCTTGGGCATGAACATGGAGGAAATACAAGCAAACCCGCTCCTAAGTGCTCATATTGTCCATGACCTGAACCTCAAACCTGAACTGCCCTTTGCGGATTCATCATTTGATGCCGTAATCTGCAGTTTGTCTGTAGAGTACCTGACCCATCCCTACAGGGTAGCCAGGGAAGCATCCAGAATTCTCAAGCCGGGGGGAGCTTTCATTGTTGGTTTTTCCAACCGCTGGTTCCCTGCCAAAGTCACTGAGCTCTGGCAGGAACTGCACGAATTTGAAAGAATTGGCTTTGTCCTGGATCTTTTTCTCAAAACAGACAGCTTTGAAAACCTTTCCACAACAAGTATACGCAACTGGTGGCGTCCTGAAAATGATGCCCATATAAATCAAACCTGGATAAGCGACCCTGTTTATATTGTAAATGCTCGAAAACCATAAGATAATCACACATTATAACCTATACCGTATTTTTTTTGCATAAAATTATTTTTTTCTTATCCGCTTATTTTTTTATTGCCATGAACTTATAAATCTGGTTAATATAATTGTAACTAATCTATCAACGGAAGATATAGTTACTTTTTTAACAAGCGATTGCAATAACCGCTTGCATTTCAACCAAGGAGGGAGGGTTATGAGCTTAACCAGACGCGATTTTGTTAAAATCTGCGGCGGAACAGTGGCTGGTCTGGGAATCTCCCAGATGGTCCATCCCGGTCTATTGATGGCCATGGAAAAAGAGGCCCAGAAAGCACCAGTAATCTGGATTCAGGGTCAGGGATGTACCGGATGTTCTGTTTCACTTCTTAATGCTGTCCACCCCAGCATTAAGGAAGTTCTGCTGAAAATTATCAGCTTGGAATATCACCCCACAGTTATGGCTGCCAAGGGTGAGCTGGCAATGGAACATCTTTTCGAAGTGGCAGATAAATATGAAGGAAAGTTTTTCCTTGCTATTGAAGGATCTGTTCCCAAAGCTGCGGATGGAAAGTACTGCTATGTTGGCGAAAAGGATGGCAAGCACATTACCATGCTTGAGATGACTAAAATGCTTGGCCAAAAGTGTGCTGCTACTTTATCTCTGGGCACATGTTCCGCTTATGGTGGAATCCCGGCTGCCTGGGGTAATCTCACTGATGCTGTACCTGTCACCCAGATTTATCAGGAAAATGGAATTGAAAAACCAGTTATCAATGTTCCTGGCTGTCCTCCTCATCCAGACTGGATGGTGGGCACCATAGCGCATGTTCTGCTTTACGGAATCCCAGAACTGGATAACCATCTCAGACCCAAACTTTTCTTTGGATCCAACATCCACGATAACTGCCCTTACCGCGGTTATTACGACCAGGGAGTCATGAGCAAGACCTTTACAGAAAAGAAGGCCTGTCGCTACGAGATTGGGTGTAAGGCTCCTCATGTTAATGCAGACTGCTGGAAAAGACGCTGGAACAATGGAGTTAACTGGTGTGTTGAAAATGCTGTCTGTATTGGATGTGTTGAACCTGGATTCCCTGATTCCATGTCACCCTTTTATGAGATTGTTTAATTCGCCTGAAAACCTTTTAAGGAGGTAATAACATGGCAGGAAAGAAGCCTGAAAAAGCTCCTGGAGCCTATGCTCCGGGTCAGAAAATAAAAGTGTCTGTTGATCCATTAACCAGGATTGAAGGACACCTCAAGGTTGAGGTTGAGGTCAGCAATGGTGTGGTTGTAGACGCCCGCTGTACCGGCCCCATGTTCCGTGGTTTTGAAAATATTTTAATTGACCGTGATCCCAGGGATGCTTCTCAGCTGGTTCAGAGGATATGCGGTGTATGTCCTACAGCTCACGCCACTGCTTCTGTCCGGGCCCTTGACGATGCTTTTAATGTAAAGGTAAACACCAACGGACGTATCATGCGTAACCTTATCTTTGGTGCAAACTATCTGCAGTCCCATATTCTGCACTTCTATCATCTCGCTGCTTTAGACTATGTAAACGGGCCAGACGTAGCTCCTTTTGTGCCCAGATATGAGAACAATGACATCCGCGTTGATGCTGCCACCAATGCCGTTGGCGTTGACCAATACCTTAAAGCCTTGGAAATCAGACGTATCTGTCACGAAATGGTAGCCCTTTTTGGCGGCAGAATGCCTCATGTACAGGGACTTGTTGTCGGCGGAACCACAGAGATTCCCGAAGTAGATAAAATTGTAGGATTCAAATGGCGTTTTAAAAGAGTCATTGATTTCATTGAAAACGAATACCTGCCTCTGGTATATGCCTTGGGTGGTGTTTATCCCGATCTGTTAGAGACAGGAGAGGGATGTAAAAACATGATATCCTTTGGTGTATTCCCTGAGGACGATGATGAATCCACCTTCCTGCTCAAACCTGGAGTATACACCAATGGCCAGGATGCTCCCCTTGATACAGACAAAATTCTGGAATACGTCAAATATTCATGGTTTGATGATTCTACTACGGGTCTGCATCCCAGCGAGGGAAAGACTGTCCCTGATCCTTATAAAGAAGGCGCCTACAGCTTTATCAAGGCCCCAAGATACAACGACCTTCCTCATGAATCAGGTCCTCTGGCCAGAATGTGGATCACCAATCCTGAACTTAGCCCTGCAGCTAAGGCAGCAGGTTTTAACAGGATGCGTGATTTTGGCGATAAGGCCTTTTCAATTCTCGGCAGACATATTGCCAGGGCAGAAGAAGCTCTGATTGTGGCCAAGGCCGTTGAAAAATGGCTTGGAGAAGTTAAGCCTGGAGAAGAAACCTATGTTCACTCTGAGGTTCCATCTCAGGGAGAAGGCATGGGCCTGACAGAAGCTCCTCGCGGATCTCTTCTGCACTATATTAAAATTGATGACCACTATATTGAAAACTATCAGGTCATTGCTGCGACCATCTGGAATGCAAGCCCCAGAGACGACCAGGGTCTGCGAGGCCCCATGGAAGAAGCTCTGATCGGTGTCCCGGTTCCTGATCCAAGCAGTCCGGTCAATGTAGGGCGCATTGTTCGCGCCTTTGACCCGTGACTGGGTTGTGCCGTGCACGTGCTGCAAGCTGAAACTGGCGAAGAACACGTTATTTCTGTGGAATAACATATTAACCTTCCAAGGCAGTTGACTGCCTGATAAAAGGCCGGTAAACCCGGCCTTTTATTTTTACAGCTCATGAGAACAAATATGAAAACCTTACTGGTAATGGGAATCGGAAATATCCTCCTGAGAGATGAAGGTGTTGGAGTTTTCTGCGTTCAGGAACTCCAGAAAAAATCCTGGCCGGAAAATGTATCCTTTATTGATGGTGGTACATTCACACAGGATCTTTTTTATCTGTTTGAAAATTTTGATCACCTGTTAGTTCTTGATGCTGTTCGAGGTGGGAAAAACCCCGGCACCATTTATAGACTTGAAGAAAAAGATCTAATTGAAAACAAAAAGCAGCAGATTTCTCTGCATGATATTGATCTATTGGACTCTTTGAAGATGGCTGAGCTAATGGGCAAAAAGCCCCAACTCACAGTTCTTGGAATTGAACCTGAACAGATTGCCTGGGAAATGGGACTAACTGACTCCCTTGAAAAGTCCTTCCCTGACTTTGTCAGCATAGCTGAAAAAGAAATAAACTCCATACTGGAAAATTTCTGATATTATAATTAAAGCTCAGTACTGGACTTTACGCTAAATTGGAACAGCATTGAGTTTAGGCTTGCTATACACCCCCTATTCATGTATTAAAAATACCAGTCAGAAAATACTGAGCCTGCTATATTTAATTTGCAGGGCTTAGATTTCTTATGGACATATGGACTTTTACTTTTTCAAGCTCAGAATAGAGCAAAATTTCTAAAGGAGGTCGTTGTTAATGACACAGGAAAAAATAAAGCCGGTTGGTGAAGAAAACCTGAGCTCCAACCCCAGTTTTACCCCGGAGGAAGTGGGCGGAACCAAAAGTGATATGGGCAAAGTCGGGATTGTCTTGTCTGTCCTGGCTATTTTTCTGCTTATTGTATTTTACTATGTAGTGAATAAAAATGTGGATGAACTTTCTCAGAATGTTGGCCTCATTACCGAAACAAGAGAAATGGTTCAGACTTTGGAAGGTAAAATGACTGAAATGGACGCCCGCATTGCAGAAATTGAAAATCTTCCTGAAGTTGTCAAAGGCATGGTTCTTGGTGGCATGCTTGAAGAGATGAGCCAGAAGGCCGGATATATCGGTGAACAGGTATCAGAAGAACAAAAAGCCAAACTTGAACAGGCGCAGGAACTCTTGCGAGAAGTCAAAGGCGAGCTTATTGTTGAATAGACAGCACTTAGCTGCTCAGATAAAAAAAGCCCGGATCATTATGATTCGGGCTTTTTCTTTTTCATAAACATGAATGGTCTGAAATCTACTTTATGCAGAATGAACAATTGCTCTGTTCCATAGGTTGCAGCTTAGACTTAAGTATCTTAATTCTTTCATGAGATTCATTAATTCTTTCATGAGAAATTCTGTCCTGATCCACAAGACTCCTGATTATTTCAACGCTTCTCCGAGCAATATCTTCTTCATAAACCATATTGTTGCCAAACATTACAATATCCACTCCGGCCATAT